>JAAXGF010000149.1 GCA_012267605.1 Alphaproteobacteria bacterium
GATACGGTCCTGCAGTGCCGGGGCGCCGTCCAGAACCGCCGGTCTTCTCCCTCGCCGTAATCGGGCTGGGTGAGCACGGCGTAGACCCACGACAGGCCGTGAAGCCGGTGCGCCGCCGTCCAGCCGGCGCCGGCCGCGCTCCGCAGTTCGGCCCCCTGGGCGCCGTCGGCGTCGAAATACTCGTAGACCTCGATTTTCCCCTGGTAGGCGCCCGAGCCGGAGAGGCGGTTGCCGTTCCGGGAAAACGTCACCTCCTCGCCGTCCGCCCAGATGCGCTCGATGCCGTCGCAGGCGCCCTCGGACAGCACCAGCGCGAGGTGCAGCACCCGCCCGCCGCCGGTCTCCTTGTATGTTATTCGGCGTGGAATATTGGCCCCCTTGAGGGGGTAATCGGCACCCCCCCTTGATGGAGTAGCAAAACTCGCCTCGTTGATTGGACGAACGAGGAGGGAGGAGATATTGGTTGTGGAGACGATTGCGCGAATCCGCCGGGAACATTTGGGTAAAGGGGTGGCAATCAAGAAGATAGTCCGGGACTTGAAGGTCTCCCGGAACACGGTCCGCAAGGTAGTGCGGAGCGATGAGACGTTGTTTGGCTACGAGCGCAGGGTCGAACCGATGCCGAAGCTGGGTCCGTGGGTTAAGGAGTTGGAGCGTTTCCTGGAAGCCAATGAGGGGAAGGCGCGACGGGATCGTCTGTCGGTGCTGCGCATTTACGAAGGTCTCGCGTCCCCGGCATGGGACTCTGCCACCATTCCCTGAACCGGCATCATCGGATTCTTTGCCGCAAATGCCACATGACGTTTTCCGTGGAACAACCTTAAAGGGGCGTTAACTTGATAATTATTTTGGGTCGATTGATTCGGGCTTTTGCGAGTACGGGATGCTTTGGTTAGGAGCCGGCTCCAACGAAATCTGTTACGACAATTCTGGTGGTGCCGGTGGGGCCGAACCCGCTTCCCCCAATACCATGACCCATAGACATACGAGAGGCAGTCTAAGAGAAGCGTATGGTTCCACGTTGCAGCGATGCAACTTTTTGCAGAATCTTGATTGGTGTTAGGATTCAACGCCTATCACGGCTAGGTGGAATTGAAATTTCTTATTGAGTACGACTATTCATTAGGCTGAATCGCAAATTTTTTGTGACGTCGAGCGTACCCATTTCGATCGCCAAGTCTAAGATTTCACGTGCCCATGTTTGCGTCACCGTTTATCGAAACGATGCTTCTCTGCGGAGAGACTCTCCTCTTCCCGTCTATTGAGTGTATCAATGCTTTATGAAAACCGCAGATATCAGTTCCCGGCCATGAATTTCAACATAATTTGCAAGGCCTACACGAGAGTCTAGAGGGAGTCTGAATGTGTTAGTCGAAAATCAAGGTAAAATTAACTTTCTTGTCTAAAAGTATTGCTGATCAAAGGAGCACATAGCCAGATCCTTGGCTGCTTCTATCGTGGGATTTATCACTCGATCGTCTAACACAACTAGCGCATAGGCCTGCGTGTGGACGATGCCGGCGTGGAAAAAGGGAACAACGTTATGAAGAGCTCAACTAAATCCTTTTCAATCTTTGCTTGCGTCTTTGGATTAGCATTTACCCCGTTAGCCGCCTTGGCTGCGGGCGCTGGAGATGTTGTTACCCGCGCTGAACTCGAGGAACTACGCGCGGCCATGGAAGCGCAATTGCAGGCCCAGGCTGGAAACGTCGATTTCACTTGGACCATGGTCGCTGCCGCCCTCGTCTTCCTCATGCAGGGCGGTTTCATGCTGTTGGAAGCCGGCATGGTCCGTTCAAAAAATTCCATCAACGTCGCGCAAAAGAACATCGCGGATTTCGTGGTATCGACCTGCGTCTTCTTTGTCGCTGGGTTTACCATCATGTTCGGCTCATCGGTTGGCGACCTATGTGGCTGGGGCGGTATTAGCTGGGGCGAGGCGGCAGAATGGACCTTTACATTCTTCGTTTTCCAACTGGTCTTCTGCGGCACGGCGGCAACGATCGTTTCGGGTGCGGTCGCGGAGCGCATGAAATTTTCGGGTTATCTCATTATCACCGTCGTCATTGCCTTGATCATATACCCGGTATTCGGCCACTGGGCCTGGGGCAACCTTTTGATCGGGGACAACACGGCCTGGCTTGCCGACGAAGGGTTTATCGATTTTGCTGGATCAACGGTGGTTCACTCCGTCGGCGGTTGGGTGGCCCTGGCGGCCATTCTCGTGGCCGGTCCGCGCATTGGCCGTTTCGACGCCGCGGGGAATCCGCAACGCATTCATGGCCACAGCGCTGTTCTCGCGACCCTGGGCTGTGTAATTCTTTGGGTCGGCTGGCTCGGCTTCAATGCCGGTTCAACCACCGCCGGTACACCCGATATCGGCCACATCGCCGCCAATACGATGATCGCCGGCGGCTTTGGCGGCACGATGTCATTGATTGTAGGCCGCTGGTTGGATGGCTTGTTCCGGCCCGAACGTACGATTAACGGCGTTCTCGCCGGTCTGGTAGGGATTACCGCCGGCTGCGACGCGGTTGGCGCGTGGGGTGCCATGACCATAGGCCTGACCAGCGGTGTCCTGGTGATCGTGGCCACCGAGATCATGGAACGCGTCTTCAAGATTGACGACGTCATCGGCGCCGTTCCCGTCCATGGCGTTTGCGGGGCTTGGGGCACCATGCTTCTCGCATTCGTTTGCCTGGAGGACAAGCTCGCCGTGGGCAGCAGATTCGACCAATTCCTGGTGCAAGCCGAAGGCGTTGCCGTCGGATTCGCTTGGGCATTCTTTGTCTCTTACGGCCTTTTCAAGCTCCTGAACGCAACCGTCGGATTACGGGTTACGGCAGACGAAGAAATCCGAGGTCTCAACGAGGCCGAGCACGGGGCGACCCTGGGCACCGGCATGATTCAGAACGCGCTGCAGGAACTGGCCAGCGGCGAAGGCGATATCACCAGACGTCTCGATGCCTCGACCGGCGACGAGGCCGCGGAGGTCGCTTATGCCTTCAATCAACTGATGGACAAATTGCAGAACATGTTGGACGGCATTGGTCAAGGTGCGCGCCGGTTGGTTTCGTCTTCGCGAAGACTGAGCCAGGTCGGTGAAGAACTGAGTATACATTCAGGGTCCACGCATACGCGTTCGGGAGACGCGTCGGAATCGATCGGCGTGGTGTCCGACAATGTCGATTCCATGACGCAGTCGATCCGCGATGTCGACGCCAAAATTGCGTCGATCTCCTCGGGTGCCGAGGAAATGACGGCTCAGGTCTCCAAGGCGTCAAGCGAATTCGAGAATATGGCGGACACCATCCGTTCATTGGCTGAGATCGCCAACGTCGCAGGGTCCGAATCTGAAAGCGCGAAACGAGCGGTGGACGGGGCGTCTTCAAACGTCACCGAACTCAATGCCGCGACCGATGCCATCGAAAAAGTCGTCGAGTCGATCAACGAGATCGCCCACAAGACCAAAGTCCTGTCGCTTAACGCGACGATCGAGGCGGTTCGTGCCGGGGAGGCCGGAAAGGGTTTCGCGGTAGTTGCCCATGAAGTGAAAGCTTTGGCGGAAGCAACAGAACACGCGACCATCGAAATCGGCGACCGCGTGAGGGATATCAAAGGCGATACATCGAGCGTGACCGACGCGATTGGCGAAATGACCAGCGTTATTGACCGAATGGTCGAATCGAGCCGGTCGCTATCGAACACGGCAACCGAGCAAGAAAAAACCGTGAGCGAGGTTCGCGACCAGATGCATAGTGCCGCAACCCACGCCGGCAAAATCACGAGCTCAATTTCCGAAATCGCCGAGAAATCGAATCATGTCAGTGAATCGGCCTCTCGCACCGCCGATGCCACTCACCGGGTACATTCCAACGTGCGCGAAGTGAGTGAAACCGCACAGGAAACCACCCGCACCGCGTCCACCGTCAACGGCGTCTCGGAAGACGTGAATCGCATCGCCAAGGAGCTGGATTCGATGGTCACGAATTTGGGCTCGCAAAAATCGGATGTCGCATAATTCGCCACTCGGCCCGCGCGTTTGAATTTATCCTGACGAGGGAATCAAACCGCGGGCCGAATTCATTCGATCGGGATCGGTCGAGCCATGGAGCATTGACAAGCTCATGGCTGACCCCCGGGTAAATCTCGTCGCCGCTATGTCGTTTTCGATCCGCGACGTGTTTTTGGCGAAAAGCCGACTTCTCGGGCCAGAATGTCGTGGATGTGTATGCTGCCCACCAGATAGCCGTCGCTGTCACTGCACAAAAGCGAGGTAATAGCGTGGGTTTCCATCAGGCGTAAGGCCTCCATGGCAAGCGCATCTCGGGAGATCGCTTTGGGCGAGGGGGTCATGATGGTGGCCGCGGTTTGCTCGGCGAACTGGGTTCGATCACTGGCCGCCCGGCGAATGTCGCCATCGGCGATGAGACCGACCGAGGCCGTCTTCACCCGGCCATCGGCTGCGCGATCGCCGACCACGCCGAAACCACGCCCGCCAAGGGAAATTTGTTCGAGAACCTCATAGATGGTGGCCGACGGCGCCAGCCAGGTTGTCTCGGCCAGCGGAATCATCAAATCGCCGACGGTGCGCAGCTTCCAGCCGAGGTTGCCGCCCGGGTGATAGCGGTGAAATTGCTCGGCCGAAAACCCCCTGAGACTGAGACTGGCCATAAGCAGCGCATCGCAAACCGCGAGCGTGGTCGTGGTTGAAGAAGTGGGCGCCAGACGGCCGACACCGGCCTCCCCACCAACTCTGGTTTCGATGATCCAGTCCATATAGGGGGCGAGTGCGCAATCGCGGGACCGGGTAACCCCCGCCGCGGCGACACCGAATTGCTTGAGCGCCGGGACCACCGCGAGCAACTCCTCGGTATTCCCCGAATGGCTCAGCAAGATGGCCAGGCTGCCATGCTCCGCAATGCCCAGATCGCCGTGCAGCGCGTCGGTTGGATGCACAAACGCCGCGCCGTGACCGGTGGACAGCAAGCTGGCGGCGAACTTCTTGCCGATGGTGCCGGATTTACCCACACCGAGAACCAAAGTGAAACTATCCCGGCGCGACAGCGATCGGGCGCATTCCGCGAAATCGTGGCCCAGACCAGAAGCGGCAGCGCGCAAGCAGCTGGCGCCGTCCTCTAGGACGTCGACCCCAGCCGCGATGATCGATTCGTCCGTTCTTTCCGCCATCCGTTGACCGCCGCCTGTGAACCGGCCACGGAGCTTAGCCGAGGGCTCCCTGGGCGACAACCTACAGACCTCTAAGGCAACCCCGACGCACCACCGCCGGCTGGCGGGTTGATTGGCCTTGACGCCCATGGGGAAAGCCGCCAATCCTCGTGGTCTAAATGTCGGGTGCAAACCGCTCGCGAGAAAGTCTGTTGAGGAGGAAAGGGTCATGCTTAAGCGAAATGCATCGCAGTTGGTGAGCGAGGCGAACAACGCAGTTGAAACCATCCCGGTCGAAAAAGGCATCGCCCTGGTGGGCGACGACGGCGTGGTTATTGTCGATGTCCGTGAAACCGTGGAGCGTCAACAAGGCGGCGCGATCAAGGGGTCGGTACACGCCGCCCGCGGGTTTTTGGAATTCCAAGCCGATCCGGATCACCCCAAATACAATCCGGCCATTCGGCAGGACAAACGGCTGGTGTTGTATTGCGCCACGGGTGGCCGCTCCGCCCTGGCGGCGAAAACACTTGTTGACATGGGATACCCCAATGTTTGCCACATCGCTGGCGGCTTCGGTGCCTGGACGACGGCGGGCGGGCCAACGGAATAGCGAGGCGATCAGCGGTCCACCACCCAGCGGCCGACGCCCGTGAGGCCGGTAGCGGTGCGGGGGTAGCCGGTGACCGATTCCGAACCGCCGTTTGGCCGCGGGATGGTCTTGGTCATCTCGCGGTCCTTTCGGATGCCCTCGAGAAAGGCTTCCTTCGGCGTGATCCAGATTATGTATTTGCAATTACCCTTGGTGAACGTGAAGCCTAGGTGGGCGCCGATCTCTCCCTTTTGATTGCCGTTATCCTTCGGATCCCAGCCCCACACATTTTCGATCTCCGGGTGAGATTGGTTCCAACCGTGCCGCCCCGGCCATTCGACCGGCTGGTGGTCGTACTCACGCGGATTGCCCTGGCTATCATTGTCGCCAGTCACCTTGGTCGGTGCCTTTTGCGACGGCGACCATTCGGCATCGTCCTTGATGGTCTGATTGGCGGTGAAGAAATCTCCCTTGTGCTTACCGCGCCAGACGTTCCAATCGTCCGGCGAATCATAACCGCGGGGATTGGTCAAAGCGTCGACGCAGCATTCCTTGGTCAGCCGCGGCACGCACCCCAGCCACTCGTCGTTGGACTGTTCCTGGCCCAGACGCGCCTTATGCCGATTTACCAATAGTTGGCAAAGGCTGTCCTTGGATTGATCTCGAAGGGCACCCCAGGAGAAGTCCATATCATCGTTATCGACGCTCCGCCGCAAGCGCAGTAAAATTCGCGTGAAAGCCGTATCTCCGGGATACATGTCTGGCCCCCTGTTGGGGTTGCCATTGGCGCCGTCTCGTTGGTTGTTGGCGCACCCTCCAGTGGCGATCACGAGGCACAAGATTGCATTGACGACTAGGCGATTCATCGTTGCTCACCCCCTGCGCGCGCGGTTCAGTTTGCTCAATTAGACGCACCAGCAGGGTACCCCATCGTTCAACGTTTCCGCTGGGGAAACCGATGGCTTAAGAAGCGGCCCATCATGACGCTCGCGGTGAGATCGCCGGTTACATTGATCACCGTTCGCACCATATCGATGATCCGATCAACGCCAAGGATTAGGGCGATACCTGCTTCGGGAATGCCGACAGATGCCAAAATCGTTGCCAGCACAACGACACCGACGCCCGGCGTCCCGGGTGTGCCGATGGACGCCCCGATCGAGGTCAGCAAAACGACGAGAATACCTTGTACGCCGATATCGACGCCATAAACCTGGGCCAGAAAAATGGCGGCGGCGGCTTGGTAGAGCGCCGTACCGTCCATGTTTATAGTCGTGCCCAAGGGGACGACAAAGCGGGCGACCTGGGGCGAAACACCCAACTTCTCTTCGGCCGTTCGCAGGGTCAGTGGCATGGTCGCGGCCGACGACGATGTCGAAAACGCCATCAAAATCACTTCGCGTATATCGCGAATGAACAGTATCGGCGACAGGCGACCGAAGATGGCGATCAGCAACAGATACATCGCGAACAGGCCGAGAAGCCCGAAAAACACGGTCATGACGTAGGCGGCCACGCCAGTTATCGCGGAAATGCCGACACGCGCCGTGGTTTGCGCCAACAGGCCGAATACCGCGAGTGGTGCGAACCGCATGACCCACATGACGATCACCATGCTCGCGGTTTGCGTCGACTCCAGAAGATCCAATATGGGGCGCCGGTTACGAATCGGCAGCGCCGTCAAGGCGATGCCGAAGATGACGGCGGCAATGACAATGTCCAACATGTCGCCCGCGACCAGAGTTTCGTAAGGATTCTCTGGAATGAATCCAACGATCGCCTGGGGAACCGTCGTCGGCTTTTTGGGTTCGCCTGAGTCCCATATATTTCTTTGACCACTTGCTTCGGTGGTCGCATCCGGCCGCTCAACAAATTCTCCGGGCTGAATGAGGTACGACATCGCGCTGCCCAAGGCGACAGCGGCCGACGTTGTCATAAGAAAATAGATGACGATCCCGGCACCGAGTTTTCGCAGCTGGGCGATGGTGCCACCCGCCGCGACCCCCAGAATTACTGCCGCCGCGATTAGGGGGACGACGACGAATTTAATGGCGGCGATGAATAGCCTTCCGGGAAGCGCCAGCCACGCCGCGATTTGTTCCGCCGGGGCATGGGCCACAAAGTCAACGTCCGGCGAAAGCAGCAGGCCAACAACGACCCCCAGCACAAGCCCGACGACGACTTGGAGCCATAGCCGGCCCCGCAAGTGCGAGCAGAAATAAAGAATTACCGGCGGTAAATGGGGGGTTACGGGCTTACCACGTGCCATTGACGCAGAGTTTTTTCAAACGAGCTTCCAAATTGCCACAAAATGAACGATCAGAAATTCAGGACGGAGTGTGTCACCATTCAGCGGTACTGAGTACCAGAATCGAAACGACGCCATAATTTTCTAAAATCGCACACTTTCGGCGCGCTAATATGGGAATTAATTGAACGCGCCTTGTGGCGGGCAAATATGTTGGCATGTGCCGTTGCTTCTTCGGTACCCAGCACCATAATTGCTGGGTTAGTGCAACCGACGAAAAGCTTGGATCGCGCAAGGTATTGACTCAGTCGCGAAGTGTGGAAGGATTCCGACGACCAATCCTGACGACGGGCAGGGTCGGGGTAAGCGTTTAGGTGAGTTCGTGGTCCGGCTACAAGTGGACCAGAGTGGCGGGAACATATCGGAAATGAACACAGTCTTGCGGTGGATGCCGTTCTCGCTTCGGGACCTAGGGCGATCGACTGGCGATGAAATGCATCGTGGTACAACGCGGTTAGCCCAGACCGAACAAGATTTTCCCGTCATCGACCTTTGCGCGGGGCAGCGCGCTCGATCGAATGAAAATGCGCCACCACGCATTTTCCAACGGACACTGGGGTCAATCTACTAAGACACTAGGTTCAATCTACCGAAAGGAACGCAATAAGGAGGATACTCATGCAGCGTAACGGTTTCCCTTCCGTGGCGGTCATTTGCGCAGTCGCCGCGATTCTCACGACCGCTTGCGGCACGTCAGAGGGTTATAGGGATGAGAAAACGGAATGGGGTTACACGGGAGAAATCGGACCGGACAACTGGGGGTCCCTGGCGACAGAATTTGAGCTTTGCGATCAAGGTATGCGGCAGTCACCAATTGACGTTGCCGGTGCTAGCGGCGTGTATTCTCCGCCGGTCATCGCACGCTATGGCCAATCGAAGCTTGTCGTGATGAACAAAGGTGGCTCGGCCAAGGTTATAGCGAACGGCTATCTTTCGGTTGACGGCAAACGTTTTGAACTGCTGCAGTTACACTTTCATGGTCCCAGTGAACACGCGGCTGACGGCACCTTATACGACATGGAAGTGCATTTCGTGCACCGGTCGGACGATGGGCAATTCGCCGTCCTCGGCGCGTTTATGCGGAAGGGCGCTGAGAATTCGGCCTTGGCGCATATTCTCGAATACGTACCAACTGTCGCCGGCGACAAGGCAAAAGTGCCTGACGTGACCATTAATCCCTCCGACCTATTGCCCTCTTCTGGCGCGGGTCACACGTACGCCGGCTCCTTGACCACACCGCCATGTTCGCAAGGATTAACCTGGTACGTATTGAGCGAACCGGTAGAAGTATCCGAAGCGCAGATCGCCGCCTTCCGGTCTCTCTTCGGGGCCAATGCGCGACCTGTCCAGCCGACAAATGACCGAACCATCCAATCGATTCGGTTCATCAAGGACAGCGGAATATCATCGTGAGTGCCGATCATCCGTGAGCCAGACCACTCGATTTCTTTATCGTAGAATGGCACGCGTTCCACTTAAATTTTTTGGCCGACCGAGGATCCCTGGTTGAACGCGGTCCACGAGGCCCCTGGGCTTTTGCGTACCATGAAGTTGGTTGGCAGCGTTATTGGCAGAATCCAGCCCCGATTACTTGGGGCGGGGATCGTGCTCGTGATGGTCCTTGCCGATCCGCGTTCGGCTTTGCCGAGGGATCCGGTCGAGCTACTTGGCGCCTTCCCGCACCTTCAGGCGATTTTCTCGGAAAAAAGCGTTCACAAGAAACAACTGCTGATTCGGGAATTTCTCTCAAATCGACGGAAAATACGCGGTTTGCTTGAGACAGAGGAGGGAGTTCGAATTTTCAACCGATTCCGCATGGTGGCACCGAATGTAATGCCAAATCTTCGAATGATAAACTTGGAAAACGAGATTCTTAAATACATCAATTTGAATGGAGCTAAACTTTATTTTTCGAACTTATACGGTTCAAATTTTGAATCGGCTAAATTACGTGGGGTATACTTATTTCACTGTCGATGTCACAAACTAAATCTAAGCGGTGCAGATTTGAGTTCCGGTTGGAGGGGCATGAACACCGTGCTGGCGAATTCGTACTTCGACAATGGCGATTTCAGCCGAGCCAACCTCACCGGTGTCGATTTCGTTGACACCTCGTTGCAGGACGTTCTCCTCGACGGGGCGGAATTGGGCGGGGCAAATTTCACCAACGCCAACCTTATTCGCGCGTCCATGGTCGGCGTTACCGCCAGATCGCCAACAACATTTCTGGCCAGCATCATCACGTATTCGGATTTGACGGACGCCAAATTAAGCGCCGCCGTAATGCGCCGCGCGGCCCTTGCCCATACCAACCTCACGCGTACGGATCTCAATCGCGCCGACCTGCAAGCTATCGAATTCAGGGACGCACGTATCGAGGACACGGACTTTCGCGGGGCCAACTTGTCTTCAGCGATTCTCAGCTATTTGGATTTGCGAACGGCAAAACTTCACAACGCGGATTTGACGGACGCTTCTCTTCTCGGTGCCAACCTGGCCAATGTCGACTTTACGGGTGCTGATTTGACCGGCCTCAAGGCCGATCTCGCGGACTTCTCCAGCGCCAACCTTCGCAGCGTAAATATGGAAGATGCCGGCCTGTTGGGAGCCGATTTGTCAGGCGCGAATCTGCAAGGCGCCATTCTTACCGGCGCCAAACTGGCACGCGCGAACCTCACGGGAGCCAATTTGAGGGACGCAAAATTATTGGGCACAGATCTCCGCGGTGCCAACACCACCGACGCAGATTTTACCGACGCGATGCTCGGCGATCCCAAACTAGAAGATTAGGCATGCGTTGATCGTCCGTCATCACCGGTTTGGCCACGGACACCCAAATTCGGGAGCTCAATTTACCGTTTCACGGACTCGTTCGTACGCCGAAAGACCAGCATGACATTTTCATCGATCCACCGCACACGGGTGGGATTGGCGAAATCTTGTTTGATGCGTTCTTCGAACGTGTTCAACGCGGCGGAGAACTCAGCTTCGCCGTAAAGGCGAAACGTCGAAAGGTTTCTATTTTTCGCTTGGCCAATGAGCCTTGAAAGCGATTCTTCACGTTCGTAACGAAAGTTTCGCGTGTCTTCCAAGGTCAGGCCCGTCATGCAGTCGGACCAGCGCTTGATCTCATCTAGCTCGGCAAGGCGGACCTCCTTCTCCGCGAAGTCCGGAAAGTATTTTCCCCAAATCGACTGGGCGTTCTGGCTTTTCAAACGCGTGTAGACAAACAACAAACCGTTTTCGCCAAGCGCATCCCTGACGCTGCCGAGAAATTTCTCGGGATAGAAATGATGGAACGCGTTGAAGGAAAATATGCAATCGAGCGCACCATCCGGAATCGGTGGATGGGACGGATTGATTTGTTTGGCCAAGAAACCGGTTTGGCCGTTGCTTCTTAGGTAGCGGTCCGTCTCCCGCAGCATTTCAAGACTGACGTCGCCACAGATCATTTTTAGGGTAGGGATATGTTGAAAGAGCAGAAGGGAATAACGCCCGGTTCCACAGCCAATTTCCGCGGCGAACAAGGTAGGCGATTTTGGCAACAGACTCGCAATGTGGCGAAGGGGATCAGGGTCCGCGACGCTGAGATCGTTGTAGCTTCCGGCGAAAGGCGAAAAATGGCCACCCGCACCGCACGCGCTCTCGATCTGGCAGTATTTCTCGGCCCAACGGGTGAGCGTCGCCCTCCCTTTCCCCGGAGCCGCCTCGATAACCTTTTCGTGCCAGTCATTCGTGGTGAAGCGTACCAGGCCCCACTCCCGCAACGTCGCGACCCGACGCATGATCTCCTGCTCGGGAATCCGTAGCGCCATGCTTAGGGTTTGGGGTGTGTAATTCTGCACCGACAGACGGCACGCCAAATCCCGCAGAATCGCGTCAGCGAGCAAAGCGGCCATGCGATGGATCTCTGTCGCGGTGCAGTGGACGCAATCCAGATCATTGTCGGAGGAAGACGGCTGCGCCTTTACGGCCGTCACCGACACGGCAATGGAAATAAATATGAATACGAGAGTCGGAACAAAAATTCGCGACCAATTGCGAAATGTACCGCTCTCCTGTCCGAATATCGCAAATAGCACCGTGGCGCATCCCTAAAAAGTCCGGGAATATGGTCGTGCTGAACACGATTTTAACGCTGTTATCTGAATTTCCCCATCCGCCAAATTCGTCGGCCATCGGTTGTCACGAAACCCTTTCCAACGGAGTCGATGGAACCGCTGAAAAATCCCCATGAGATGGCGACGCCAGCGATGGGCCAGGCGTATCTAGCGGCGGGCGGTCGCGCCAAAGAGAAACGAGCACGATCACGTGAAATTGTTCTTTGGCGTGATCAACGTGCTGGCGCGGTAAGGCGTGGACTCCCATATTATTTCCTTAGGGGCGCTGTACATAGCCGCCCCGAATGCCCACCACAAATCCGGCAGGTCAACCATGTTCAACAAAATCGCCGCTGTAATTCTCCTCGCCTTAGGTCCGCAACTATTTACCGGAAATCCGGCAGTCGCGGGTGAGCACCCCTGTCAAGGCGCGACCGAGCGTGGATTAGCATCCTTGGGTTTGAGTTCCAATGATCTGAATACCAGCCACTGGGCGGAGCGAATTGGCGCTGGTCTCACGGCCGGCGGTGAGGGTTGGGTCGTCGGATACGAGCTATGGACCAAACCCAAGACCTGCGAGCAAGGGTACCTTGTGGTGAATCTGACCCGGAACTGCTATCTGCGCCAAGTCTATGCCCGGGATGGCTGCGAAGTCGCGGGCGCGCCGAGCTTCTAATCTGTTGTCGTTTTCTAGTCAGTTACCGCGCAAGAAACTTTAGGCGGTCACGGCGTCAGCGCCATGCTGCGTCCATAGCCTTCGCCCCTGCGTCCGCGCGCCGCGCGTACCTGTTCGAGCCGTTCCCAGGCGATTCGATCCGCCATGGTATTGGTGGGGATGGCCTCGGCCTCGGCGCGGGTAAACAAATCCAGCAACCGATCATGGAGCCGGGCCACGTGGGCCATTGCCACGTCATGATCGAAATGGCCTCCCCGATATGCCACTTCGTAAGACACGTGGATCAACCCACCGGCGTTAATGACGTAGTCCGGCGCGTACAAGACACCGATGTCCGCGAGTGCCTTCCCGTGACGGGCTTCGGCAAGCTGATTGTTCGCGGATCCGGCGACGACGCGCGCCTGTAGCCGGGGAATCGTTTGATCATTGAGCACCGCGCCCAGAGCACAAGGAGCAAAAACTTCCGCGTCGCATTCATAGATACCGTCACACGATACGACCGCTGCACCAAATTCTTCGCGCACGGAAGCTATGGCCTCATCGTCAATGTCGGCGACAATCAGATTCGCACCATCGTTTGCGAGGTGAGCGCAAAGATGGCCCCCAACATGGCCCAGCCCTTGCACCGCGACGGTAACGCCGCTGAGATCGTGCCGCTGAAAGCGGTGCCTTACAGCCGCTCGGATGCCGTGATACACACCCCACGCGGTGGCGGGAGAAGGGTCGCCGGCACCCCCGCCGACACCGGCGACATAGGGGGTTTCCTGGCGCACGATGTCCATGTCGCCAACGCTCATGCCAACATCTTCGGCGACGATATAGCGGCCCTGGAATGTGTCGACGAAACGTCCGAATCGGCGCAACAAGGCCTCGCTCTTATCGGCCCGGGAATCGCCGATCACCACAGATTTACCGCCTCCAAAATTGAGACCGGCCATCGCGGCCTTATAGGTCATGCCCCGCGACAGGCGCAGCACGTCGTCGAGCGCTTGGCCATCCGATTCGTAAGGCCACATGCGGCAACCACCGAGGGCCGGACCCAGGGTCGTGTCGTGAATGGCGATGATCGCCTTCAGGCCAGTGCGGGCGTCATGCACAAAGGTGACTTCGTCGTGATGGGCAAAGCTTTGTGCGGAGAAAACGGTCATGTGTGGGCTCAAGGGGGGAGTTCAAATAGATGCTATGCCGAACCCTTCTTTTTGGGTGGCGGCGCAAAGCGAATTTGCAGCTCGCGAAGTTGGTTCTCTTGCACCTCGGAAGGCGCGCCCATCATCAAGTCTTGGGCCTGCTGATTCATCGGAAAACAAATCACCTCGCGGATGTTGGATTCCCCTGCCAGAAGCATGACGATGCGGTCGATCCCAGGCGCCAAACCGCCATGAGGCGGTGCGCCGTAGCGGAAGGCGCGTAGCAGCGCCGGGAAACGTTTCTCAACCTCCTCGGCCGCGTATCCCGCGATGGCGAATGCCTCGACCATCACCTCGGGGAGATGATTCCGGATGGCACCGCTCGACAGTTCGACGCCATTGCAGACGATGTCGTACTGATAGGCGAGAACTGAAAGCGGGTCTTCACCCCGCAACGCATCCAATCCTCCCTGGGGCATGGAAAACGGATTGTGGCTGAATTCGATTTTGCCGCTGGTTTCCTCACGCTCGAACATCGGGTAATCGACGATCCAACAAAAACGGAAAGCGTCCTTTTCCAAAAGGTCGAATTCCTTGCCCAGGTGGTTGCGCACCTCGCCGGCGAGCCGGGCCGCCGCACCCGCCCGATCGCACGCGAAGAAGACGGTATCGCCATCGCCGACGCCCGCCGAATCCTTGATCGCTTGCAGTCGCTCGGCGTCGAGAAACTTGGTGATCGGCCCCTTGCCCTGGCCATCGGCAAAGACGATATAGGCAAGCCCCTGCGCCCCGTGCTCCTGGGCGAAGACGATCATCTTGTCAAAGAAACTCCGCGGTAGTTTCGCCGCGCCCGGCGCGGGAATGGCGCGAACCACCGATCCCGCGTCGATCGCCTTGCGGAAAATCGAAAATTCGGAATCGCGAAACGCCTCGGTAACGTCAGCGATGACCAAGGGATTGCGCAAATCCGGTTTGTCGTTGCCGTATTTCAGCATCGCCTCGGCGAAGGCAATACGCGGAAACGGCGGCGCCGTGACGTCCCAGTCGGAGAATTCCGTGAACACGCCGTGCATCACCGGCTCGACCGCAGCGAACACATCCTCTTGCTCGACGAACGACATCTCCACGTCGAGCTGATAGAACTCTCCCGGCGACCGGTCGGCGCGGGCGTCTTCGTCGCGAAAACACGGGGCGATCTGGAAATATTGGTCGAAGCCGGAAACCATGACCAATTGCTTGAATAGCTGCGGCGCCTGGGGCAGCGCATAAAAATTGCCAGGATGAAGTCGGCTGGGAACCAGGAAATCGCGCGCGCCCTCGGGTGAGCTCGCGGTCAAGATCGGGGTTTGGAATTCGTGGAACCCTTGCTCGATCATGCGCCGGCGGAGAGCGGCGATGACCGCCGCGCGGAGCTTGATGTTGGCCTGCATTTTGGCCCGCCGTAAATCTAGATAACGGTAGCGCAGGCGGGTCTCCTCGCCATACTCCTGATCGCCGTGGACCTGTAGCGGCAACGGGTCCGCGACAGACAAGACTTCGAGTGAGTCAATGGGTACCTCGACACGGCCTGTTTTGAGATTGGGGTTGACCGTATCCTCGCTGCGTGCGACCACCTTGCCTGTCACCGTAATTATAGTTTCCGGTCGCAAGGCCTCTGCTTCGGCGAACATCGGGCCGGCCACGTCCACGACGCATTGGGTGATGCCATAATGATCTCGCAAATCGACAAACAGCAGGTTGCCGTGGTCACGTTTGCGGTGCACCCAACCGGACAGCCGCGCCGTGGCGCCGACGTTGTCGAGGGTCAGTTCGCCACAGGTGTGGGTTCGATATCGGTGCATGCCAGCGCCCCCAATGAAATTCGGCAAGAAGGTGGTCTCCGCGACGTGACCGGTACAGCGCACGGAACGCGACGACTTGTCAAGACCCGCGCGACCGCCGTATGAGCGGCGGAATTCTTCTCACCGAGAGCCAGGACGTCGCGCATGTTTGCGCGCGGTTAAGCGAAGCGCATTACGTCGCCGTCGATACCGAGTTTCTGCGCGAGCGCACGTTCTGGCCGAAACTTTGCTTAGTACAGATCGCGGGGCCGAGCGACGTCGTGGCCATCGATGCTTTAGCGCCCGGTCTCGACCTGTCGCCACTGTTCGAACTCATGGCCAACAAGAAGGTAACCAAGGTGTTTCACGCCGGTCGCCAAGACATCGAGATTTTCCATCACCTTTCTGGCGCCGTGCCTAGCCCCCTCTTCGATACCCAGATCGCCGCCATGGTTTGTGGCTTCGGCGATTCCGTATCCTATGAATCCTTGGCGCTGCGGGTGGCCAATGCACGTATCGACAAATCGTCTAGGTTCACCGATTGGACCCACCGGCCACTGACGTCCAAGCAACTTTCCTACGCCCTCGACGACGTGCGCCATTTGCGGGTGATTTACGATCGGCTGGTGCGCCGGCTGTTCGAATCCGGCCGGGTCGACTGGGTCCGCGAGGAGATGGCCGCCCTGGCAGACCCAAAGGTCTACGAGATGCTTCCCGAGAACGCCTGGCGCCGACTGAAAACCCACAGCACGAAACCGCGTTTCCTCGCTGTCTTGCGTGCTGTCGCCGCGTGGCGCGAGCAGATGGCGCAAACCAAGGACGTGCCGCGAAATCGCATATGCCGAGACGAAGCACTGATCGAAA
>JAAXGF010000160.1 GCA_012267605.1 Alphaproteobacteria bacterium
GCTGTCAGAGTTGAGGCACCTGGGCAGTTACAATTTTTTTACATGCTTGAGCATAATTTCGGCCTCTAACGACAATTTGA
Organism: Alphaproteobacteria bacterium; assembly: GCA_012267605.1. Lineage (GTDB taxonomy): Bacteria > Pseudomonadota > Alphaproteobacteria > JAAXGF01 > JAAXGF01 > JAAXGF01. The sequence continues at coordinate 81 of JAAXGF010000160.1, forward strand.
AGAGAATGCGTCCACTGCAACCTGATTAAATCGTCGCAAAATCGCCTGTTGGCGGGGATCAGAATTGAACTGATCACAGGCACCCGATAGTGGTTTTTGTTGATACACGAATATTGCACGCGGTGACATTGGTCTTGAGCTGGATTCCACCCGTAGAGCCGACAGCGTATCTAAGATCGTCGACATGGAAAATGTGGCCAAGAACGGACTTTGGCCAAAAAAGTCAGCAAGTTTTCCCAAAAGGTATTGCGATCCGGACACTATATTCCCAGAGCTCAGAACGCGCCAAAATATGTCAGGAATTGGAGACTTGAACGCCATGATGAGGCCGACCTTGAATGTGGTGGTTCCGCCGAGTTCGACTCGCCTTCCATGAGAAATCCGTCGCACGGTGCCCTCAAGCGGTTATATGCGAACGGAACCGTTCTTAATCCAATAATCCAGTCTAGCAACCAATCTGGATTTCCCCAACGCGATCGTCATCAAGGGTCGACAACACGAGATATGAGCGGTTTATGCTACAGGAACCACTCGTACAGTGAAGGAGATAAAATGTCGCTTGCCGATGCTGCCCAAAACTGACGTACGGATGATGTTCGCAATGCGTTCATCAATACGTACAGCAACCTGCCAATATGCGTACAAATGCCAATAACGCGCCATCTATTGCGTCAAACGCATGGCTCCTATGTTAAATCGGCAATTGTCTTCTCCCTCCTAAACGAAAATCATTGCAATTCAATGGTTTCGTTACCGTGTCGTATTCGCCTTCGGGTGGGGCGTACGGGTACGCTGCGGCGGGCACGCCGGCATGGAACGCGAAGACCAATTGGTGCACACGAAGATTGATGGGAGAAAGTCATGAAGTTGCTCAAAGCGATCATTCAGCCAAGCAAGGTGGAAAGCGTTAAGAAAGCCCTGCTCGATATCGGTATTCAAGGTCTCAACGTGAGCCGTTTGGAAAGTTACGCCCGTGACCGGGCCCGCAAGCAGGTCGTTCGTGCCCGTGAATACGCGGTGGACTTTGTTCCTATGGCTACCTTCGAGACAGTGATCGAGGATGAGATGGTGGACGCAGCCGTAAAGGCGATCACCGAAGCGGCCCGTTCGGGCCGGCCAGGCGACGGGCGAATTTTTCTCAGTGACATCTCCGAGGCGATCAACATCCGCACCGGTATCACAGGAGTGGACGCCATCACCCGAGTTCGTGCTCCAGAGGCGCGCGGCGCCGCCTAACCCCTATATTCTGAGCGGGGTCATTTTTAGGGCTTGCCGCAACGGTTGGGCTCCAATATCGAAACGACGCGGGTCATCGAATTGGAGCCCACCATCGTGCCAAGGCACGCACTTCAAAAAGGGCAATTAAGGGTCAAATTCCCCGCGCGATGTTTGCCCAACATTCGGAACACGGCCCAACGGGCCACCTCCGCGATCAGCCGGACACCCGGATTCGATAGTCTGGTGTGGGATTTAGCGGACACGAATACACGTATTCGCCTTCTTCCAAATCAACAACGTAGTCCTTGGTGACGCCTTGGCTAAGGCCGCCACCTGACACGCTCGTTTTGGTCACCTTATGAATGGGATTCTTCCAATCGTAATCGTGGTCGCGAAGCCAAAACCGAGATCGTAGGGCACATTCTCGTTGGTCACGCGAAAGATGTACCGTCCCGGCTTCAGTTCGATCACATTGGCCTTGGCCAGGCGGTCAGCTCCAGTTTCAATATTGATGGCCTCGCAATCGGCCTTCTTCAAGGATTCAAAACCGTGGTCGATACCGTTTTCGGGTTCGACAAACTGACAGGTCGTTTGGGTCAACGTGATGACCGGTGGCTCAGATTCCGCCAAGGAATCGTTGGCTTTAACGACAAAAGCCATCGCCGCAAAAACGCTATACAATCCAAGCGTTCGAATGACGCTCATGGGCGCTCTCCATAGAATGAGATAAGTCAAATCCACAAATGGGCGGACCTCCCTGAATTCGCAAGTAAATATTTCGTTAGAGTCCGTGAGCCGCGCCGCCGAGCGGCGATGACATGACGCCCGGGCCCGGCTCCGGATTTATCCGGTAGTATAAGTCATCAAAGTGTCACAAACCGACAAATCGAAACCAACGAACGAATTGCGAACTCACGCAGGTGAGATTTCTGCCCGCTATAGTGAGTCTGTCGACATTGCTTGGAGAGACGATCTACAAAAATAAGCGATGATAACTCGCCGATGGTTTGTTAGAAATATACCTGTGAGCACCGGCCAGGATGGTCGTTCGTTCTATGGCCTATTGAATAACGTCTTCTTAATTCCTAAATGGTTGAATGTGAGGTCTCTGCTGTAGCGCAAGCTCGTGGCTAATTGATGACAATCTAATGGCCGACCGCGCGGGAGATCATCGCGCATTGGTACGGTCTCGATAGGGCGGGAACTCGGACTGTCCGATGAAAATGGTACGAAAAGTATATTTGGTCGCCATCGTCGCGATCATAGTGAGCGTTGCGCCTTTAGGCGCGGCAGAGCTTGCGCACAAGCACAACGACGACAAGTCTTGTACCCTTTGCGATTTTACTAGCCTCGACAAACTCGTAGCACTTCTCGCGGACGACATTCTGCGCGATGTCGTTTGTCGCGTTTCATCCCAAGCATTCGAAGCCGGAACTTTGGCCAAGGCGATCGGCAAGACCGATACGGTCGGGATTCTGCAGCGCATCAACACTCTCCGCAACTGGGGCTTACTACGGTGGCGCACAACCGAATGGAGAACGAAAGTCGTCGAACCCGCTCGCGGCGAAGGGGGCAGGATTTTGCGCTACTGGGCAAAAAAGTATTGCCCGGACTCGGAGGTTTGCGGCACCACCAACTAGTGCCTCGTGTGGTCATACTGTCCTGACCGGACTCCGATTTGGGTCTAGCCTGGACGATGAAAGTGCGGGGTTTTCAAATCGGAAGAAATTCCGAGGCAGGTATCGCACTCAATTTCGATAAGCCAATAGAACAACATAGCGTCCGCAGAGCGGCCCCGGACTGTGCAGTTCCCGATCCCATCACAATACTTTGCAGACGCGGATGTGTGTGGATTTTGCCTCAACGAATTTATCCATAGGCGAATGAACTGCGGGTGCACAACCCGAAATAACAACCACCACAAATTAGGAGAATCGTAGATTAACCATTAATAGATTCACGCTTTTCGGCAAGAATGAAATAATTATGTCCGTTAATAACTTATTAATAAATGTAATTACATATATGTATCTCTGTTTATGCTTTTTTGTGGGCGTATCTCAAACAACAAAGAGTAAAAAAGTTGCTAAAAAACAATAATAAGTTTGTATCTGGGGATATACTGTATTCTGACTTGCTCCTCAATGCCACAAGAATAATCAAGAGTGATCTTGCCCGAACCCTGTACAGCTTATCGCGGGGTGGCCAAGACACAGCTCAATGCAGAGATTGGCTCCCAACAAATTCTTGCGAAATTGGTCGGCACAAAGTCGTCAGTATTCGAGCGCTTATCAGTGGATTGCCTGGCGAATCCCATAAAAAGTTTGGCGCGCAAAGCGAATCGCGAATCTCGAATCCAAGAATCATGAACGGAGATTGCGGACCTGACGAAGACGATGGAGGATTCCCACGATCAGGCCTCGTTCGACATTATGATCAAAATGGCGGATCGACAGCGGTTCGAACTGCGAGTGCGGGAACGTGCCCGAGGGAAATTGAATCACAGCACAAGATGCAGTCATTTGATTTTGACCATGAATTTCTTCTCGTATTAAAGAGAATTCGCCATATCAACGCTTATATTTCGACAAGAAAAACACCTAAGTTGGATTTATGATAAGGTAATATTACATACATCAATAAGAACGAAAAATCTAACTAATAGTAAATGTCTGGTGCAAGATGTACAAAATCAAAAAATGTCTTCGCGTGGTTGTTTTTTGTTCCATGCCAATTTGGTTCATAGATTCGTCCATAGCGGACGTAGACAGTAGTGTAAAGTCAATCGTCCTGGGAGACTACGCCACGGCACTCGCGGAATTTTCCAACCTTGCCGAAGAAGGCGTTCCGCGAGCACAGTACTGGCTCGGCCTCATGCATGAATTCGGCGAGGGAGTGCCTCAAGATTATTCTAAGGCAAAGGAATGGTATGAGCGGGCTGCTGAGCAAGGCCAGGTGGGTGCCCAGCTGCAATTGGCAGAGATATACTTGTTCGGTCGCGGAACGGAAAGAGATTACGTGAGTGCATACAAGTGGTACGACATTGCGGCGAGGCGCGGTGTCAGATTTGCGGCGTGGAAACGAAACCGAATTGCCACCCGGGGAATGAATCGAGCTGAAATCAACCGGGCGAAGAGGTTGGCACGCAACTGGCGACCGGACTTACCGTACGCGGAATACGAAGACGCATATGCACACGCACGAGAGTTGGTTAATGAACGGTCTAGCTTCCAATCGCTGATAAACTTCTTCAGGGGAGATTGATTGGGGATCCGCATGTTTCCGGCCATCGCCAATTGAGCCAACGCGTTGACCGATCCCATTGCTGGCTGGCTAGGTCACGGCTATCAATAAACAATACCAATAAGAATTGTTGGCCGATGCGGCTGGACAATCATTCTGGACGCCCTTGAGACGATTTATCGGCGCGCAATAAACGTTATAGTGACAGGCAATGTTTCTCCCAAGTTTGCGGATTCCCGGCCAATAGGTAAAGGTCTTGAATTCCACCCTTTGAGCTCGGTGAGCACGGGTCTTCGATAGAACACACAGATCCCACGGTCGTTCTCTAGCACACACGAGTGTTGAAAAGTGGACCAATTGATCTCACCGTTGTAGACCCTGCAGATCGCCTGTGTGAACCAGCCACCGGGAACGGGGAGGCAAGCGTGCGTATTCTCATAATACCATTGATCGTTGCGGCATTGGGCGTATCGGGCACAGCGAGGGCGGATGCGATGCTGGACCAATTTTTCGGAACCTATCGCGGTGCGGGATTCACCGAGGAATCGGCGGCGTCCGAGAAGCGGAACACCAAACGCGAATTCGAGATGCGCATCTCGCCATACAAAGAGGAAGGATTCACCCTGGTTACTTGGACGATGGGTAATAAGGAAGCTGACGATTCGAACGGCGGTAAGCTGTGGACGTCAAAGGCAAGTTTCCAACTTTCACAACATGAAGGCGTCTACCACGCCATGGGCAGCACCGACCCGCTCTCGGGGCGGCTCTTGAGCTGGGTACGTATCGCTGACGACTCGCTAATCGTATATCGGGTAGCCATCGACAACGCCGGAGTTCCGGAATTCCAAATCTTTCGCAGAAGTCTGACGACCGAAGGTCTCGAACTTTCGTTTACCGCCCAACGCGACGGCAAACGAGTACGCAGGGTTCATGGCCGCTACGTCCGGCAATGAGTTTCGTTCAACAGTGAAACCTGCTCTCTAGCCAACACACCTAATAGGGCGACTGGCAGATTTCCGCGAATCAAATGGGCTAGTAAAGGTATTCCCCCGCGGCCTCAACCAACCAAGAACCCTTGGAGCGGTTTTTAGAAGCTGTTGACAGATAGTATTCCAAATGGACAAATACACATTCGGCCACGACCCGCGCGATTTCCGCTTGCACGCTGGGATACCGGCGATCGGAATTGGAACGAGCGAGGTGAGAAAGGCCGTTCATCACGCGAGCGAACGCCTGCCTCGTTTATGCAAGCTTCGCCAATCGGTTTTTCTCATTGGAGACCTCACTATGTCTGTTGGTACGGTTAAGTGGTTCAATCCACAAAAAGGTTATGGGTTTATCGAACCTGACGAAGGAGGGCGGGACGTCTTTGTGCACATTACGGCCGTCGAGGCGGCCGGGCTTTCGACTCTACAGGAAGGTCAGCGGGTAAATTTTGAAATCGGCCAGGACCGGCCGGGCAAAACCTCGGCCAAGAATCTCACATTGGCTGAATGATCTTTTGAGCGGCGTCTTCGGTCTGCGTTTCGGGGGGTATTCTCAAGCATCGTGGGACGATCCTGGCGGGTGAGCCTAAGGCCCCGGCCACGATAGGCCATTGCGTTGAGGGATGGTGGAGGCTTGGACCGGGTCGCTAATCACCGCTAACTATTAGCCCGACTTCCGCAACTCGGCACGCGTTTCGGCTAATGTGACGATTTTCCGGCCCGGAAAGTGGCGGATTTCCGGGCTTTGCTTCTCCAGAACGGCGTGTAGTGCCGACCTACTCCCTTGATCTGGCTGGCAAAGCAC
>JAAXGF010000193.1 GCA_012267605.1 Alphaproteobacteria bacterium
CCAGAGTTGCGGAAGTCGGGGTAGTCTCGCGAATCGCCGTATGTTTTGTGCTCAATTGCGCAATTGTGCCCGTCATGCGAACAAGGCTGAAGAATCGCTATGCCTCTTGATGATCGATGTCGACCACTTTAAGCAGTTCAATGACCGGCATGGTCATCGCTTTGGCGACCAAGTGCTCAAGCTCGTTGCTCACGTGCTGACGGCGAACGTCAAAGGGCGCGACACGGTTGCCCGATACGGCGGCGAAGAATTCGCCATAATCCTGCCCGATACTGATATGTCCGACGCCATGCGTGTGGCAGAAACTCTGCGCGGATCGGTCGAATCGCGAAGGATCGTCAAGCGGGGATCGAAAAAGTCGATTGGTACGCTGACAGTGTCAGTCGGCGTTGCTGCCTATCGTTTGGGCGAAGATGTTGGTTTGTTGATCGAACGAGCAGATGACGCGGTTTACGCAGCAAAAGCACAGGGGCGAAACTGTGTCGTCGCAAACGAGGAAAGTTCCGACACGTTGTCTTGCGAAACCGCCCAGAACGAGACCGAACAGCAGGGTTCAACCGGGCAGTCCGCTCAACTGATCTAAATTCCCGGCGCTGGATCGCGTTTGCTACCAATTTCCGTCGTATTCTGAAACCAAATTCAATACTACTGAATAACCTCACTCATCGACGTCCGCCGCGACCCGCATTCGGATAATTTTGTCGGGATCATCAACCGCCCCGTTCCGCGCGCGATCCCCCTTCTTAATGTTGTCGACGAGCTCCATGCCCTCGACCACCTCGCCCCATATCGTGTACTTATTGTCCAAGTGAGGCGCATCACCAAGCATGATGAAGAATTGGCTGTCCGCGCTGTTTGGATCTGCGGCGCGGGCCATCGAGACAATGCCGCGGGTGTGGGAAATCCCCGAGCCGAATGTTTCGAATTCCTGGGGAATATTTTGGCCTGAGCCACCGGTTCCATCACCTTTGGGATCTCCACCTTGGACCATGAAACCGTCGATCACCCGGTGAAAGTTCAATCCGTCGTAGAAGCCTTGGCGAACCAGTTCCTTGATGCGGATACAGTGGCGCGGGGCGAGCTCCGGGTGCATGCGGATAACGACGCGGCCATCCTTCAATTCCATGTAAAGGGTATTCTCGGGATTCAGCGCCAGCGTCGAGGGCGCCGTCAACGTTGCCGCGGACAACAAGGAAAATATTACCAGGAGCGGTTTGTACCAGTTCATCGCAAATCAATCCCCATCATCGAGTAGAATCCAACCGCTGGACTAAGCGGCGGCGCAGTCAACACCGGACCAGCGCGAGGATCAAGAGGCATTTGTGTTCGTTGGTGTTCCGCGTGACGTCTCGGCAAGCGACGGGCTGCCGGGTGGGACGAAAATGCTCGCCTTGGGAATGCCAAACCACTTATACAGCGCTGGCAGAACCAGTAGCGTCAGAATGGTGGAAGATATGAGCCCTCCAACGACCACAGTTGCGAGGGGGGTTTCAAAACGGCGGCGGCTAATAGCACCCAAACAGGTTTTTCGCAATATCCACGCGAATATGGAAAATTTGCCACGGCTGGCGGAACGTGGTGATTTGGCGCTTTGGCCGCTACAATGCTTTGTCAGGTTTCTGTGTGAGGAAGTGTGAGAATGAATCGTAATTGGCGCCAGAGCGAATTCTCGCGGCGGATGGGAGTGGCGCGGGATGTCCTCGTGATCTGTCTAATCATCCTGGCGGTGACAATCGACGCCGGTCCTGCCGTTGCTAGCTTGGACAGTGCGAAGGAGGCCTTTAAACGCGGCGATGAAGCGGAGGCGGTGCGCGAGATCATCAGTTTGGCGGAAGCCGGAGACGTGGAGGCCCAGTTCCACCTTGGAGAGTTATACCAGAACGGCCGTGGTGTTCCCCAGGACGACCAGAAGGCCCACGACTGGTACATGAAAGCGGCCGAGGAAGGGCACGCGAAAGCGCAGTTCCAGCTCGGTTTCCTCTATTACAATGGCTTGGGGGTTAAGAAGAGCCTTTCCGAGGCGCTGATGTGGTATCGCCTTTCCGCCAATAAGGGGGATATTTGGGCGCAGAATAACGTCGGGCTCATGTACCGGGATGGCATCGGAGCGGCCAAGGATTGGATCAAGGCGTACATGTGGCTCAGCCTGGCGGCGGATCAGGGCTTTATAATCGCCAAGAAAAACCGGGACGAGATTGCTGGCCTCATGGAACCCGAAGAGATATCCCAGGCCGAGGGTATGCTGGATAAATTTCGTTCCCGCGAATAGGGCATTTCAATCGTCGACCACGGCGCTGAAGTCGCCGCCATTTTCTTTGGCGAGGGTTTGCATAAAGGCGATGAAGCTCGTTCGCTCCTTCTCGTCCTTGTAGTAGTTGCGTTTGGAAAAGGCGATGCCCATGGCGATGGTGTGGATTTCTTTGGCGCCAGCATTGGATTTGGTGATCTCGCGGACCAGCGCTCGCCAGTCCATGTCAACCGGCCATCGGGGAACGCCGTAAGTCATCAACAGGATTGCTTCCGTCGGACTGTCCAGCGCAGTGCGTAGGGCGTTGAAGGTGGCCGCGGCGCCTTCGGCCTTGGCGGGCAGGGTGCGGGTAAAGGCGGCCGCCTCGCGCTTTGTTTCCTTGGTCATTTTTGCCGGACCGCCGCCGCTCGGCCAGCGATGGAATTCAACTCTCGGATTTGACCGACTGCCGCGAACTTGATAACCGAGTATCTCTAGCATGTGGCTTTCGTTCAGCGATTCGAGAACGCGCTCGATCGTGCTGACAAGCGTCGCACTGTAATCCTTGGGTTTTTTCAGCCGGACCGACACGTCCGCCAAAATGAGGAAGCTCCGCGCTTGAGTGCGGTGGCCAAGCAGGGCAAATGATACGACGTCCTGTATTTTGCTCTGCAATTTCTCCTCGGTCTTCTTCCCCCGTGCCAACGCCTCGTCTAACATTTCCTTCTGACGGCGTAATTCGGCGAGCGCTTGATTGCCTTCCTCCGCGTTCCGCAGACGTTTCACCGCTGCCTCGTTGGCACGCTCGATCACCGCCGCGTCCCGCTCCGCTTCCTGGATTTCCCCGGCCAAATTTTCCGCGTCCGCCGCCGCGCGTTGGGTCTTCAGGTAGTATGGGTAGAGAATCACCGCGAGAACGACGAACGAGCCCAGCGCGGACGCCAACAGGTCGATCGCCGACAGGGAAAATATCTGTACCGTTTTCGATTTGCGTTTCATGGCAACGGCCTGAGCATCTTCTAATCCGAAATTGCCCTCTCCCTTGCAGGGAGAGGGAAGGGGTGAGGGAGAAAACCGGGCCTCGCGAGAGGCGCCTTGGGATCATTGTATCCGCCGTTCCACGCCGGTGGTGTTTACGCCTTTCTAATCGTCCCTTTCAAAGGGGCCGCGCTTCTATCGATGCACGCCGACGAACGATCCATTGTTCCGGCTTGCCAATTCGCGGAGAAAGGCGATCAGGCTAACGTCCTCGGTATACTCGCCGATGGCGACAGAATGAATTTCCGCACCGTTACCGTTGGCGCGCGTAATCATGTCGACGATCTCATCGGGAGTCGGCCGCGAGGTGGGCGCGCCGTCGCTCATCAGAATGATGGCTTCCGGATCATATTTGAGGGTCTCACCCAGCGTCTCTAGGGTGGGCGTTTTGCCGCCGAACATATCGATCCAGCTTATGAGTACGCGTTGTGCGGCGCTCTTGTTCGCCGCTGTCGCAGGACGCATCTCCCGACCTTGAGGCCAGTGAAGAATTTCCACCGGATCCCGTCCGCCGCCGTGAAAACCCACCATCGCGAACCGGGTTTCTTCCTTCAAGGGGGCCAGGGTCCGGGCCACCGTTTCACTGATGATCGGCTTGTATTGGTTCATGCTCCCGGACATGTCGACGACGATGACGAATTTCGTCGCGTTGGTCTGGATGCCTAAAATGGAAAAGGGAACTGCACGATCGAATTTTTCCGCGAGCGATGCGTTCTTCTTATTTTGTGCCGCGACGGCGGCCTTAGCCTTAGCGATCTCCTCCTCGATCTTATCAATTTCATCCCCCCTGGACCGCACTGCTTCCGCTTCTGCTAATTCCTGCGCTAACTGTTCGGCGCGCTTCTGCACCGTGGCGACCCTTTGCTCGGCGTTCGCCTTGGCCGCCTCGACCCGCCCGATTTCAGCGTCGGTCGCGTGCCGATTCAGGTAATAGGGGAACAAGATAATTGTCACGATCATGAACGCCCCCATGGCGGAAGCGAATAGGTCCAGGGCGGACAGCGAGAACACTTCCAGGTTTCGGTTAGGCCGTTTCACGGCAATGTCCAGCTGCCTGTCACCGAATTCATTCTACGTTTCCGCTGATTTGTGCGTCGGGGCTGTCCGAGACGCGGATCTGCGGCCGCTGATTGTCGGCCAGTTCGTTGTTTTCGACTCGCGGACGTGATTTGCCGTCGATCGCAATGCCGTGCCCGGTATTTCCGGAAATTTGGTTGGCGGAAAATAGGCCGCGGCTTTCACCTGTCAGGTAAACGCCGTGGGAGCCGCTGTCTTTCACTGTGTTGTTAAGGAAGCTGGCGCTGCCCGCGCCTTCGGCCACGATTCCAGACAAGCCCGCACCGAGAACCCGATTTCCTTGGTAACGGCCCTCAGCACCATCATAGATATAGATACCCGCTTGGGTGGCCAATTCAATCCGGTTGTTCTCGACGACCGGGGACCCGCCGCCGACCTCGATACCGGAGAAGCCGGATCGAATGATTCGGTTATCAAGCAGTTGTCCCCTCCCGTTTCGCTCCACCACCACGCCAGCCGCGGCAACGCTTTCGATCCTATTGTTCGACACGACCGGATCGGAATCGGCCATGATTCGAACACCAGGGCCTTGGACACCGACGATATCGCTATCGGCGATTTCGCCGCCGCCACCCTTCTCGAAGGAAATGCCGAAGAGCTTTACGTCTTCGATGCGTACTGAATCGAATCGCGGCTCGCCAGCGGTTACTAGGATACCGCCATTTGCCGCGCCAACAACCCGCACCGACGCGAGCGTCGGGGCGCCACCTGAGATTTCGACGCACACGCCGCCCGAATTCCGCGACAAGGTCAACGACCGAACCGTCGCGTCCGAATCCGTGATTCTGAGGCACGCCTTGTCGCCACTGTCGATCACCACACCGCCTGGGTCGGTGGTGTCACCAATCAGTTCGATGGCTTTGCTGAGGGTGACCGATTCGCCGTAGCGTCCAGGACGTATTTCGACGCTGTCGAGCGGGTCTGCCTTTTCCAACGCCTCGGCGACGGTGGGGAAGTCGCCATTGCCGTTGACATCGACGATCCAAGTGCGCGTGGTTTGGACCGCCGCGTCCGGCGCTGCCGGGTCCTCTAACGTATCGGTGTTGAAGACTCCGCTAACGGTGAGGAAGACACCTATAAGCACGACCGCCAAGCCCCCGAGTAGTCCGATGGCCCACGATTTTGTTTTATTTGGCTGCGTGCCGCCCGACGAGGCCGTCGGTGCGCGGATCGTAGGTGTCGATTCTCGCCGAGCCGCACCGTGTTGTCCGGATTGGATGATTCCGCGAAATTCCTCAATCGTTTGCGGTCGGCGTTCAGGCGCTAAGCGCAAGCCGGCGTCGATTGCCGAATAAAACGATCGCTCGATATCGTCGCGCGCCTTGGGAGCAAGATTGGTGTAGGTGTCGTTTTCCGTCCGTATCATCGCATCCGGTGGCGGTGTGCCGGTGATCGCGAAATGGGCTACCGCCGAAAGCGCGTAGATGTCGGACCACGGTCCTTGCCGGTCCGAGCCGGTGTATTGCTCGAATGGCGCGTATCCGGGTGATACGGTCGCCGTGAATTCGCTTGACCGCAATTGATCGAAACAGCGCGCCGATCCAAAATCGACGAACACCGGCGTACCGTCGTCCCGCACGATGATGTTTTCTGGCTTGATGTCGCGGTGGGCCACACCTTCGCCGTGCAAGTAGGCCAGCGCATCGGCAAGTTTAAGGATCACCTCGCGCAACTCACCGGTTTCAATGTTACCCGCGTGCGCTTCGAGAATATCTTTCATCGAAGTGCCCTCGACCATGGGCATGACCAAATAGGCGGTTCCCAATGCCTCGAAGTATCGGCGCACACGCACCAAGTTGGGGTGATTCAGCCGCGCCAGAGTACGTGCCTCTTGCAGAAACGCGTCGATGCCCCAGCGCAAAGTTTCAGAATCCGCGTGGCGGTGGGGGCGCACCACCAGGTCCTCGCCGCGCCAAACCAAATCGCGTAGGCAATATTCTTTGACCGCCACAGTATCGCCGAGATAAGTGTCGTCGGCTCGGTAAGTGATGCCGAAGCCGCCATAGCCCACCACGCCCTGGATAACGAACTCTTCAATTTTCGTGTCAATCGGGAGTGCGAGCGGGAAGGGTCCGTGGGTCTGATTCATGGTGTTGTCATGATCCCGTCAGCATGGGTTGAAACGGTCTCATGACCGACTGAAGCTGATTTGACTGCATTACTAAAGTACCGATTTGAGCCCCATCGCGCTATAATTGGCAAGGCATTTGACACCAGCCGAAGGGTCGCACTCACTCCTCATCACGTCCCGCCAATGGCTTTTGGATTCGCAATTGACCGATTGCCGCCGCGTTCCCAAATCATCAGGAAGCCATATCGGACTGGAATACCTATGACCGGCTGCTCGAGGATTCCCGGCGTGCCCTATCAATTGGACATACCTTTGGTTTTGCGATTGGTCTTATATATACCTTTGTGTATTGGGGTATTTTCAGCCTTCGCCAGCGAATTCCCCAGCGACCTGAGCGAGGACGATATGCTCATTCGAAAAACGTGGCACGATGCGCTGGAATCGGCGGCAGCCGGTGCGCGGCGCGAGTGGCGGAACGAACTGAACGAGAACTCAGGATACGTGCAAGTGATCTCGGAATTCGATCACCAGCGGTTTGACAGTTGTTGGCGCTACGCTCGCGGCAAGACCACCCACGGTTCGGATAGTCGAGCACGAACTTCCCATTATTCGGGTGCCGCGTGCAAGGACCGTTCGGGTACCTGGCGGATGTTGAGGGAACGTCCCCTTGATGGTCCGGTCACCCCTCCATCGGTTCGCTTCGAGCCCATGGCGCCGCCGGTCGGCCTGGGGAGCCTCCCAGCGCGCACTAACGTCGATTGATCCGACGATGAAGAGCTTCACTGTTGGACGTGCGCGGGTTTGCGATATTGTGATCGCCGACGAAACCGTGTCGCGCACGCACGCCCGTCTCACTGACCACCGAGACGGCACTTGCAAGTTCGCTGATTGCAACAGTTCGGGCGGGTCTTATCTCTTTGATGGCGAGCGGTACGTCCGCCTTGAGAGTGCCGTAATTTCCCTGGACGATCAAATTTGTCTTGGCCAGTTCCGCACGACGCCGCGGCATCTGCTTGACGTGGTCGCAAAGAATTCGCCGAACGCTCGAGTGATCGGTTTGGATCCTTCGTCGGCTGATTATCGGTTAGAAGTCGTGGAGGCCCCGGATCGAGGTATTAAGAAGGGGGGACGGGTGACTCGAGATCCCAAGACTGGCCGCATCGTTAGCGACGACTAGGCTCTTCATGTCCGCTACCCCAATCGCCACGCCAATATCGGAGAATCGGGTGATGGTCGCTTTGGCCAGTCTGATTATTGGCCTGCTGTTGCTTATTGTCATGCATTTGTTGTTACCCGAATTTGCCGCTGTTTTATTGCTCGACCGAGCGGGGCTGACTTATCCGCTGTCCATTCAGAATATCATGTGGTTGGTGTTTTGCTGTGGCTTCGGCGAGCTTGTCGTGCGCCGTGCCGCGACCCTCGTCGAGGAATCCCAGCTGCGGCAGGATTTTCTGCCGGAAGACGCTACCACCATGCTGCAAAGGGACGATCTTGGGAAAATATATGAGCGGGTTTCTCAGAGCGCGGACGCGAACAGATGTTTTCTGCCGCGTATGATTCAGCGCTGTCTTCTCCAGTTCGAAAGCACCCTGTCGATCGAGCAATCAAGTGCCATTTTAACGACCAATCTCGACATTTATCTGCATGAAATCGATCTTCGTTACACCATGCTGCGGTACGTCATGTGGCTTATTCCCTCCCTGGGGTTCATCGGTACTGTCATCGGAATATCCACGGCCTTGGCCTACGCCGGCGAACCTGGGCGGATAGACGATCCTGGCCTATTGACGGAAGTCACCCGCCGCTTAGCGGTGGCGTTCTACACGACTTTGCTCGCGTTGGTGATGGCGGCGATTCTGGTGTTTGGATCCGGGGTGGTGCAAACTCGCGAGGAAAAATCGTTGAATCGGGCGGGACAGTATTGCTTGGACAATCTAATCAATCGCCTCTTCGTGCGGTAGGAGATCCACAGTAAACGCGATCCTGGAGTCGACCTATGTCAGTCTTTAGAAAAACGGGAAAAGGGTCCGGCGAGGCCGTACCGGATGAGAATCCGACCAGAGTGTTCCGGCGTCCTGATCATGCTCGCTCCTCACAGCCCGAGCTGCCGGGGCAGGACGATAGCCGGACTCGGCTCGTGGGACCTAGCCGGAACGCCGAGGGCGCCGGTTCTGGCAAGGTCACCGATGCCATGGACGATCCGGTGGTCGGCTGGGTGGTTGTTGTCGATGGACCCGGTCGCGGCGCCGATCGCCGATTGGGTTACGGTATCAATCGTATAGGCCGTGGCCCGGAGTGCCGCGTGATACTTGACTTTGGCGACGACAAGATTTCCCGGGTCCCCCATTGTTTGATCAGTTTTGACCCGAAGAGCGGGTGCTACTATTTGCAGCATGGCGACGGTCAGAACTTGACCTATCTTGGCGACTCCCCAGTACTCGCGCCGGTAGAGCTCAAGGGCGGTGAACGGTTTACCATCGGCCAGACGACATTGCTTTTCGTCCCCTTCTCGGACTTGGTTTGGCAAGACGAGACATGAAATTGTTATCCTCTGCCGGCGATTCCTACATTGGGTGTCGCGACGGCCAGGAGGATTCATTCGCCATTTGGGAAGGTGAAACCAAAGATGGGGAGCCAGAGCTACTCATGGTTGTCGCCGACGGCATGGGCGGACACGCGCGAGGAGAGGTCGCCAGCACGCTTGTTGTCGAGGCATTCGTTGAAAGTTTTTCCCATTCGGCTCTCACGTCTCCAGACAGATTGCGGAAAGCCCTGTTCGAGGCCAACGCACGATTGGCGCGCGCGGTTTCCGAGGCACCGGATTTGGCGGGTATGGGCACCACCCTCGCAGCCTGTCATCTCTGCGGACAGTCGCTTCATTGGATCAGCGTCGGCGATTCGCCGCTGTGGCTATGCCAGGCCTCGGGATTTGGGCGCCTGAACGCCGATCATTCGATGCGCGCGGATCTGGGCGGTGCCGTGGCGCGGGGTGAAATGACGGCATGGTCGGCGAGTGTGCACCCGTACCGAAACATGCTTCGCGCCGCAGTCATGGGTGATGAAATCGGGGAAATCGATTGCCCGGCGACGCCCATGATTTGCCGGCCGGACGACATGGTCGTTCTAGCCAGCGACGGCATCTTTTCGGTACCGACTGAGACTCTGCATCAAATAGTTGCCACGCTTTGGGACAAGGCGCCGGCGAAGATCGTTCAGGCGCTACTTCGATCCGTCATCGACGCTAACGCACGGAAACAGGACAATGTCACGATACTCGTTGGAAAATTCGCGAATGCTTCGGGACACGCAGTTCACGAGATTCCAAAAGGGAAGTCCCGTGCGAAAATTATGGGGGCATGGGCAATTCTCAGCATAGCCGTGCTCTTTCTCATCGCCGCCGCCTTTGTAAATCAAGTTTAGGTCGCGGTCATTCCGGCGGGGCATGCTTTTGCTAAGGAGCGGTCGAAATTCCTAGATCTCGTTCAAGATTGTCCGCTGGCCTGGTTTCTCTTGTCATCACGTTTTTTCTGGGTACCAGCCATGCAACCGCGCAATCGGGCCCATCAGCTCCATTCAATTTGGAGCTGGTTCGCCATACGTTGGTGAAATATTTGCTCTCGTTCGAAGGGGGGAGTGTCTACATCGGCACTGGTGTAGCGATCGATAAGGAACTGGTCCTAATCAACGGCGGTGTCTTTCTCAGGGAGGTGCAAAGAATCGAAATTGTTCCCGATGATTGGACACCGGACCGGCCGATGCGGCAGGCGGAACTAGTCGATTTGCGCAATCCTGATATTGCCGTCATCCGCGTAAAGGGTTTGGCCGCGCATAACAAGAGCGCGGTTCAAATTAACCGCGCGCCTTTGGCGCCGGGCGACTATGTACGGAGTGTGGCGTTCCAAGATAACCCAAAGGCAAAATTGTTGACTACCCGACCGTCGGCTGGACTCGGGCGGGTGTTGTCTGTCGAGTCCGGTGGGCCGGACACTCGTCCTAGATTCATTCACGATGCCAATGCCGGGTCGGCGAAACTGGGACCATTGATCAATGAGTGTCATCAGTTGGTCGGCTTCAGTATTTTTGATCCGTCGCTTTCGTCAGCCGAAGACAAAGTAGCTGCCATACCAGGTGCGGCACTTGCGCGAATTCTCGAAGAGGAAGGAATTTCTCATAGCAGCGTCGAGCAGGCGTGTACGGCGAATCCATCGGCCGACGAAATTGCGGCGGTGCCAGCCGAGTCGGTCGCGCCACATCCAGACGTGCCGTCCCTGGACCTATCTGATCCTGAAAAGCAAAGTGGACCAACCTTGCCCGACGTTGTCGAGCAAATACCAGAAGCGCCAGCCCTGCAGCCCCCAATGCGGATCAACCCCACAAGCGATTTGGTCCGCGAGGCGCAAATTCATTTGCGCAGCTTGGGTTTGTACGGTGGTCCGCTTGACGGGCAATTCGGACCGGAGACAAAGAGGGCAATCAGAGAGTTTCAGTCGGAACAAGGCTTGGTTGAAACAGGGATACTGGACCCTGCGCTATTGAGTGTGCTAGCGGTTGCTGCCAACCGACGCGGCATACCCGACGAGACGCCAGCTGAAACGGCGTCGGGACCAAATCCCTCTCCCGAGGTGCCGAATTCTGTTGATCCGGTGGTACCTTCTCCAGAGGAACAGCCAAAGGTCAAAGATACTTCTTCAGGCAACGGGTCGTCGTTGACCGACGAGGTTCCTGCTGAGGACGAAATCGGGCTTAGCATCCCTCCGGTTCCATCCGCTGAGGCCTCCGAAAAAAATGAGACCTCGTTCTTGCCGAGCACCTTGTCGATCCCTGGGCTTGTCACGGTGCTGGTGCTCGGGTTCGCAGGTCTCGCATTCTTCGTTTTCTGGCGGGCGCGGCGAACCGAGAACACGGCTCAATCCGACACTGTTAACGACGAACCCGTTGTTTGGTCAATTGATGGCACCACCGGCGACGGCGTGAGCTTTACATTTTCGATTCGAATTGAGGAATTACTTCACGCGGAGAATGGGCTTTTTATTGGCCGAAGCAATGCCATTTGCCAGATCGTTATCGATGACGAATCGGTATCGCGCCAACACGCGCGCCTGTTATACGAGCACGGTCGTATTTTGCTCGAGGACCTCAACTCCTCAAACGGCACCGATTTGGACGGCGATCGCCTAGTGCCGTACTCGCCGGTTAGGTTGACTTCCGGGGCCGTCGTCGCACTTGGAACGGCGACGCTGCGATTTAGCGGGCGCTGAAAACCACTCCGTTGCGTTTATCCGGCGTATGCTATTCAATGTTGGACGCCGTGTGAGTTGCGTATTCGCGGTCGCTAAAGGCAAAGGAACCGGGGATTATGGCGCAGTCTGAAGGCGTGGCGAGACAGGCGTTCATCGCGCCCCAGGTGGACCTGGGCGACCCCCGGGAATGGCTCGCTGCTGGTTGGCGTGACTGTATGCGAACGTCGGGAATCAGCTTCACCTACGGCTCTGTTTTCTTCGTAATTAGCTGAGCCATCGTCGGCACCTTGGTTTTCCTCGACGTCACTTGGATGATGTTGCCGATGGCCGCTGGCTTTATGCTTGTCGGGCCGATCATGGCTGTCGGCCTATACGAGATCAGCCGCCGTCTCGCTAGGGACGAGCATGTCACACTCATCTCGGCGCTATTCGTCAGGACACGGTCGCCCGGTCAAATCGCCTTCACCGGTGTCTTGCTGATGGTTCTGGTGCTCATGTGGATGCGCGTCGCAATGATTAACTACGCATTGTTTTTTGGCCTGCGCCCGTTTCCCGGGCTGGCAGAATCGATGCGGCAGCTATTTCTCACTGGCGATGGCTTGGCAATGTTGGCGGTGGGGACTGTAGTGGGTGGTCTATTTGCCGTTCTGGCCTTCGCCATCAGTGCGTTCTCGATCCCGATGATGGTGGTCAGGGACGTTGATGCGATAACCGCCATGGTGCGCAGCGTTCAAGTCATGCGCCGTAACCCTCGCGCCATGTTTCTCTGGGGGATGAAAATCGCCATTCTTACCGGCATTGGAATGATCACCGGATTTCTTGGCATGATAGTGGTTTTCCCGTTGTTAGGACATGCGACTTGGCACGCCTATCAGTCAGTTCTCGGCCACGCTTTTCCCAGCGAAGCGTAATTGCCTTGAGCAAAATTGTCGTAAGTGTCGATATCCTGACTTCCATCGATCAAAGTCTAAAGTAGCGTTGTCCCTGAAATAGACGTCAAGTATCTCTGACATTCTTGAAGTTTCCGTCCAACCACCCAGCTTTTCTAGCCGTTCAGGGGCGTTTCCATTATTATTGGCGTGCGAAAAAAGTCATCGGTGGATCGGAGGCCGAACAGTGATCGGACGCTCAACAATTTTGTTGGCGGGCTTAGTTGGTTTGATCATCGTATCCGCATGCGAAGATCACACCTCCGAAACTGAAAATTTCCAGCGTGCCAACGAACTGCTTGCGGAAGGAGATGTGCTAGGTGCCGTCGAGGAGCTCAAGGCTGGACTGAAAAAGAGCCCCGACCACGTTGAAAGCCGCCTTTTTCTCGGCAAGATCTACGTCGATATGGGGGATGGCGATTCGGCAGAAAAAGAACTCCTCCGGGCCCGAATTCTTGGATCGTCACGAAAAGCGGTCATGGAGCCCCTGGCCGAGGCTTGGTTTTTACAAGGAAAGTTCGAACAGGTTCTCGAGTACGTGCCCGTCGTTGACGAAGACGATGATGCAATGAGGGCGACAGTCTTGGTCTTGCGAGGCAAGGCAAATCTAAAACTCGATCGTTTTGACGTCGCGAAGGATTCACTCTATCGAGCGCTCAACCTCAACCCAAATTCAATTGGCGCACTCGTCAATCTCGGCCGGCTGGCACTCGAAACAAATGACTTTGGTGATACGGAAAACTTTCTTGCAAGGGCAAGTGAGATTGCGCCGAATGATACAGACGTGTTGATGTTGAACGGAGATTTCGCGTTTTTGCGCGGGGACTTCTCTGCTTCGGAATCTGTCTTCCAACAGGTTGTTGAGACGCGCCCCTTCTTCTTCGTTCCATTGATCGGTCTCGCACGGGCACAGCTCTTGTTGGACAAAAATGAGGACGCCGCAAAAACCCTCAATTCCGTGTTAAAGACTGTTTCACAAAACCTGTATGCAAATTACCTGCGGGCGTTGGCGGTTTTTCGGACTGATGATTACGGCTCGGCAATTACGCATGTCGAGACCACTTTGCAATTCGCGCCGGATCACGTGCAAAGCATGTTGATTCGCGGCGCCGCAAGGTACGCGCTTGGCGGATTCGAATCTGCGCGAAGGGACATGGAAAGAATTCTAGCGACAGCTCCATGGCACCAGATCGCTGGTGAATTGCTGAAATTGTCCAAGCTGAGAATCGAAGAAGCGGAGGAGTCATCGTTGGACGGCGCTGAGAACGTCGAGTCGAATCTCAGCGATACCGAGTTGTTGCGCTCGGTGAGCACCGCGGCGATCGAAATCCGCGAACTCGAAGCGGCCCGCAAATACCTTGAACGGATTGTTCTCGATGTGCGGAAGGGCGCCGAATCGCCGACGGATCAGAACAATTTGCAGCTTATGTCGCGCGATACAGATGCCGCTATTCAATACGTGGAAAGCGCCATCAAGGGTGATCCAGATTTACCGCGAGAGATCCTTCAACGGTTTACCCGTGGGATATTGGCCCGAAAATCAGACCAGGCCATCATCAGCGCCTGGAGGATTCAAGAAAATTCTCCCCAGAATCCGGTTGGCTGGATTCTTGAGGCGTTTGTCTGGCTGTCAGAGAGCGACGCCAAAGTAGCAACGAGGCTACTCAATAAGGCACTGGAGCTACGCCCCGGAGACACTGAAGCATCTCATCTCTTGGCAGAGATCGCGGTCAGGGAGGCTAGGCTCGACGAAGCGCGTGAGTTCTATCGCGAGTCACTTAAGCACAATGTTGGCGACGCTCAAACTTTGATGCGGTTGTCTCTGCTGGAAACAAGATTAGGAAGTGCGGCGGCCGCGCGGGCCTGGCTCAGACAGGCCCTCGACGCTGATCCTGAGGCCGTGCAACCACGCATCATGTTGGCGCAAGAATTCCTCAAGGAAGGTGATACATCACAAGCCCTTGATACGATTCAGCAAGGCCTAGACTTGCTGCCAGAGTCGGAACCTCTCCTCAAGATGCTTGCGGAAATACAGTCAGCGGATAATCAGCTATGATAAATGGTGAATTATTTCGGACGTGTCGTTGACCAACTAAGATTCTCGCAGTCCTGGCGGCCTTAATCGACGTTCCCTCCCCGGATCCAACCAAATGAACCCCCGATTTGAGTGGCCAAAATTCGTAATGGCAAAGCTCCAATCATAGTAGGGATTCTATGGCTCTTTTAGTATCCGGAGTGGCTGGCCTCGGTTTCCTGAGGCGGCGGATGCGAAAGAAGTCCTAGACTGGCTTCGAATTCGTTTCGAGAACGACCGCCCGACGGGCGGCCGTTCTCGTATCCTGGTCCCATCGCGAATATTCTTATTCGCTCAGTTGGCTGACGAATATTAGTCGCGCTCGCCAAGTCGGTTACAAGCGATAAACCGATTGGATCATCACCGGCCGAATTTATCTGATCGTTGTACGCATCTTTTTGAACTAAGTGGCACTCGGCATGTTTTTCATCGCTTCTTCCATTTCTTCAGGAGAAACGTCACGGACTTTCTGTGCAAGCTTCCACAGATTTCCATCAACGTCCCGGACCGCGCCGACACGATCACCCCAGAACATATCTTCCGGCTCTGATACAGCTGGACACTTCTAAAAACCTCGCGATTTTGGGAGGAAAATGATTCAATCGGGGGAGGAGTGATTTTGGGGGAAGCATCGTGTCGCAACCAGGTTTTTGGGATTTTGAAAATCGGCTTCGTCGGCTGAGCGATCTTGGTGATCATCTCGAAGCGTTTTCGCGGGTCATTGATTTCGAGGTTTTCCGCGGCGATTTAGAGGCGG
>JAAXGF010000297.1 GCA_012267605.1 Alphaproteobacteria bacterium
CCCATCTGCTGCGCTAAATTTTCCTTACTCGTAGAAACCGGGAGGCGGGTAGCTTGGCTATATTAACCTTCTTGGCTGGCGCGACCCAATTCCGCTTCGACAGTTCGATCGTTGAGATATCGGATGGTATCGACGAACATGGTCATGAGCGAGCGAATGATGGGGTCCGCATCTTTCATTTTTGTTTGGACCTTCTGCTCGGATATCATCACACAAGTTGTGTCGGCAATCGCGGTCGCGGTAGCAGCCCGATTCTGGCGGTCGATCAGAGCCATCTCGCCAAAAATGCCACCATCGCCAATGACGCTGAGGACGATCTTCCGACCGTCCAGTTCGCGTGAGATTTCCACCAGTCCAGATTCAATGTAGAAGGCGTGGCTTGCTGGGTCGCCTTTGGCAAAAATTCGCGCGCCGGTGCTAAACGACGCGCGACGATGATTCTTCGGGATCTGAGATCGCTTTACTTGGGTCATGGTTCAGTCGGTATAGTGGTTTCGGGTGGGGTTGTATCGGGCCAATACAATCGTAAATTAATGAAACATGAATTAACGAGGTTGCCGTCACTCCATACCTTTCGAGGTTTAGAGAACCATGACGGAAAACATACGTTCGTTCGTAGCAGCGGAGTTTGTTGTGGTCGACGGTGTGACGAACAATGAGCAGGCCGGAAAGTCGGATGGTGACAGCGAGGCGAAGAAAGCTACAGTTTCCGGATACCAATGTTTATTTGACCACGCGGCGGCGTCCGCTCTCGATTACAAATTGAACACGATGGAGACGCTGCGCTGCATATTTCTAATCCTGCTGATTCTGGTGCCGGGGGCCGCCGAGGCCTCAAAGGACGACGATTGGAAATCAAAGTACGATCCGAATCATTTGGCTCGAATTTCGGAGATTTTTCAACAAGCCCGAATTGATTTCTTGATCGTTTCAGACCCGGTAAAGCGCGCGATTGTTTGCCGTCTTCCGTTTGCGATGTTTACGCTCGACACCTTGTCCCTTGCGACCGGGCTGACAAGGCACCGACTCGCGGTCGCGGTAAACGAGTTGGTGCAGTTAGGGCTCTTGAAATGGGTCCCTACTGGTAAGCACTTATTCGTCGCACCCGCGTCTCGTGAGACACGCATTAAAATGTTCAAATGGGCAGACATTTGGTGCGTCGGTGACGACACCTGCGGGGTAGCGCGATGATTCGGGTTGTGTGAACTGGAAAGCTCCGATTCAAATATTCTTGTAGAAGATCTCAATGCAACACGATTCCGGCGTCAAGATTATGATTGATGACAAATCCGAAAACGTTTTCCGCAGCAGGCCGCCGAGGTGAACGATATTGCCGGACAAGACCACAATTCATTGATATTTAACTGATTACCGGTAAGCGGCATTGTTAGGTTTCGCCGGTTTCTAGAAGGTCTACTGCCGGGACGAGAATTGCTCCCGACCGCGGGAGATGGTACCGTTTTCGGCAAAGGGGGTTGGACAAATTTTCCGGGAAATTCCGCGTTAGGACGTTTTGTGGCAACGCGAGATGCGTTGAAACACGTAAGGGTATGGCATGAAGGTTTCTATATTTGGCATGGGTTATGTGGGCGCGGTCTCGGGCGTGTGCCTGACCGAACTCGGCCACGAAGTAATCGGTGTGGACACGAACCCCGCCAAAGTGGATTTGATCAACGCGGGTTTATCCCCGATCGTCGAAGCGGGCGTCGCCGAGCGTACCAAATCGGCCAAAGAGAACGGGCGGATTTGGGCCACAACGGACGCTGCCGAGGCGGTCGCTGCAAGCGAAGTGTCGATGATCTCGGTTGGGACTCCAAGCGCGTCCAACGGCGTTCCGGCGCTCGACGCGCTCGACGCGGAATGCTCCGACATCGCTCAGGCGCTCAAAACCAAAAATGAGGCGCATACCGTGGTAATTCGTAGCACGGTGATGCCTTGTACTACCGAGAGGCGCGTTGTTCCGGCACTGATCGAGAGCTCAGGCCGGGAGTTGGGGGCCGGCCTCGAGGTCTGCTTCAACCCGGAGTTTCTACGTGAGGGGTGCGCGGTGAAGGATTTCTTCAAACCGCCATTCACCATTGCCGGATGCATGAGCGGCGCCGGATTTGCGGCCATGCAGGAATTATATGCTGGATTGGAGGCGCCGATCATTCGGACAGACTGCCGCGTTGCCGAATCGCTCAAATAAGTATCGAATGCGTTTCACACGGTAAAGATCGTGTTTGCGAACGAGGTCGGCACCGCGTTGAAGACTTTTGGCATCGACTCGCGGGAGACCATGCGCATCTTCTGCGAGGACCGGGAATTGAATATCTCGCCCGTTTATTTGCGTCCTGGTTTCGCCTTTGGCGGATCGTGCCTACCGAAGGAGTTGCGCGGACTTCAATCGCTCGCTCGTAGCCGGCACATCGACTTGCCGATGCTGTCGCAGGTGCTCAATAGTAACCAGAAACACATCGACCAGGCTTTCGATATGATTAGCCGCCGTGGGCGGGGCAAGGTCGCGTTGTTCGGGCTGGCCTTCAAACCCGGTACCGACGATCTTCGTGAGTCGCCACTCGTCGCTTTGGCGGAGCGCCTGATCGGCAAGGGTTACGAATTGGCAGTTTTCGATCGCAGCGTCGAGGCCGCACGGCTCATGGGTTCGAATCGGGAATTCATCGAGCGCGAGATTCCGCATTTTGAGCGTCTTTTGACGGGCGATCCCCTGCAGGTTCTTGAGGATGCAAAATTCATCGTGATCGGTCACGCTGGTCCGGAGGAAATAGCTGCCATTCGGGATTCCCACAACGGTCGCACGGTAATCGACTTGCAAGGTGCGCGCGAAATTCAGGACCTTCCTGGGGTGGACTACGAAGGCATTTGTTGGTGACCGGCCGTCCGCGGCTGCTGTTCCTGGTCCCTTGGTTTCTGTTTCCCGCAAACACGGGCGGCAGGATCCGCACCCGAGATATACTGCGCGGCCTCAAGGGTGGGCGCTTCGAGATCACGTTGGTTTCGCCAAAACCCGCGCAAGAGCCATTGCCAGAGGCCGAACTCGCCAGCGTTTGCGACCAATTTGTCGGCTGGTCGCAATCTGAACCAAGTCCCCTGGCCTCCTACACACGCGCGCGGTTCCTGTTTTCCGAGTTGCCAATCTGGGTCGCCACGGACCGTTCTCCAGCGGCGCGGAGAGCGATCGATGCTGAGCTTAAGCGACAACCCGACGTGGTTGTTGTTGATTTTGCCCACACGGCGGTGCTCCTACCGGCGCGAATTGACGTTCCCTCGATTCTGTTCACGCACAACGTCGAGGCGGAAATCTTCCGGCGCCATGGGGGCGTTGCAAGAAACTTTCCGCTCCGTGCATTCTGGCGAAGCCAGCGTGAAAAAATGGCACGTTTCGAGCGTGCTTCGCTGCGCCGTTTTGACGGGGTTGTGGCGGTATCGGAGCAGGACCGAGATTTTTTTGTTACCGAATACGGTGCCAACAATGTGTCGGTAATTCCGACTGGCGTTGACCTCGCATATTTTGGCGCCAAGGCCGAACCGAACAGCGCGAATCCACCGGTAGACGGCGACACAGTGGTGTTCACCGGATCCATGGACTGGATGCCCAACATTGACTCCATCAACTATTTGATGGCGGATATCTGGCCACGCATCGTGGCCGAGAAACCAAAATCCCGTTTCACGATCGTGGGACGAAACCCGCCGAAGCGACTCATCGATACCGCAAAGGGGCGCGGCCTCAACTGGGAATTTACCGGCCTGGTCGACGACGTACGACCGTACGTCTGGCGCTCCCAGGTTTACATCGTTCCCTTACGGGTTGGTGGTGGTACCCGGCTGAAGGTTTTCGAGGCCGTGGCAATGGGTTGCCCAATCGTTTCGACGAGCATCGGCGTTGAGGGCTTGCCGTTGGAACCAGACCAGCACTATCTCTTGTCCGACGATCCGGAGGATTTTGCGGCTGCCGTCGTGCGTTTGCTGAACGATGCGACGCTTCGCGATAGATTGGCGCGTCAGGCGTACGAATATGTTAGGGAACGATTTTCCTCGCGGGTCGTCGCCAAAACCTTCGAAGACATCTGCGCTGGGGTCGCATCGGGACGCGATTAAACCGGAGCGGGATACCGATGAAACAGAGGCTCGGGAGGGCGGGCGACCGCATCTATGCCTTTCGGGTCAATTCGTCCACCGTTCTGTTCTCAAGCTCGGCGTCCGCCTCAAGCTTTAGCCCGACTTCCGCAACTCGGCACGCGTTTCGGCTAATGTGACGATTTTCCGGCCCGGAAAGTGGCGGATTTCCGGGCTTTGCTTCTCCAGAACGGCGTGTAGTGCCGACCTACCCCCTTGATCTGGCTGGCAAAGCACCGGACGCTTTGCCCATGTTCGTGCGCTGCAAGAGACGCTTCAAAGACGGCAAGGAGCACCGCTACTGGAGCGTGGTGGAGAACGTCCGGGTCCGCGGCCGCCGGGTCGTTCAGCGCCACATTCTCTATCTCGGCGAGATCAACGACAGCCAGCGCGCTGC
>JAAXGF010000025.1 GCA_012267605.1 Alphaproteobacteria bacterium
CGTTAATCGCGAAAACTTTTGACCGAATGGAACGCCGAGCCGCGAAACAGGGGCGGTCCACAAGCCATTGAGAAATAAGGTTCCATCCAACCTCATCCAACCTCATCCAACCCCATCCAAGAATCACAAAGACTTTTGACGTCTCACACTGGCGAAGAAATTCGCTCGACGATGCATTCACCCATGCCGGCACAGGCAGCGCCAACTCATCGCTTGCCTTCGTTTCCGACGTCGATTCCTTCGCTGCCGCCATTGTAACGACTCTTAACTCCCGCTAACGCGGTGGACGCAATGCCCACCCGGAATCCACCAGCCGACCAAAAGTTTTTGCGGACAGTTGAAATTTCCCGCTGCAGCTTCCAGCCTTTTTCGACCGATTTTGGTTCCCGCCAGTATAGCGTTCTCCTATTCCTGATTAGGCATTTTTTCCCATCATTCAACTCCAAGCAATTTCTATGCCAAAATAATTTCTTTATTGACACCAATTAGTTGCGCGGTCATGCAATAGCGATCCCGATAGAACTGTAAAGAATTCCGACAGCCATGGATGACCGATACGGATCTACCGCAGCATATTCAACACAGTGAATTTATTGAAAAAAGCGGATTGACACTGACGATATCGGCGCGGGCGAAACTAGCGAATGATTCGCCGCACGTATTGACCAAGAATTATTTCGGAGCGAAGCAACAAACACCGAGAAACGCGGTAATCGAGCGATCTTTGTCCACGCTAATTGCCCCGCAAATTGCGAATACTTGTATCACCGTGCCCCAGGGTAGCGATCGCAAGTGTCAAAATGGAGCCGCGATCACGCAACGGATATACCCAAGAACTAGCTACCGAAAATTCCTTCCGTCACGTTTCATCAAATGGCCGTTATGCTCGAGGCGATCCGGTAAATTTCCGGATATAGTCTTCCCACGTCAGACAAATCGCTCGTATCGACATTCGCTGATCGTACGAGCGAGGCAATTGTTCTTAACATTTTTTCCTCGTCGCCTTGAATTGGAGGGGCGCATGAAAGATCAGACGGGCCGAAACGAAAAAGGCAGTCCAATTTCCGTCAAGCGGCTCGCGCCGCTCGCGGTGCTTATCGGTGGCGTTGTCCTGTTTTACGCCCTCGGACTTGATTCCTACGTCAGCTTCGAGACCTTGCGGGAAAACCGTATGTTCCTCGTGTCTACGGTCGAGGAGAACGCAATCCTGGCTGGTTTGATGTACCTGGCCGTTTATGTCTTGGTTGTCGCATTCTCCCTTCCCGGTGGCGCGTTGATGACGATTACCGGCGGGTTTCTATTCGGCTCCGCGTGGGGCACGGTTTTGGTTGTCATCTCGGCCACAATTGGCGCCACCATTCTGTTCATCATCGCCAAATCGGCCCTCGGCGATCCATTGCGCGCCAAAGCCGGGCCGTGGATGCAAAGGATGGAATCAGGATTTCGCGAAAACGCGTTGAACTATTTACTGGTGCTGCGGTTGATTCCCCTTTTCCCGTTCTTCGTCGTCAACCTGGTGCCTGCGTTTCTCGACGTTTCGCTGAGAATTTATGTCATCGGCACCTTAGTCGGAATCATCCCTGGCTCGTTTGTCTACGCCACGGTCGGCGCGGGCCTCGGCAGCATCTTTGATTCCGGCGAGGAATTTTCGCTTCAGGGAATTCTAACGCCGGAAATCGTTACTGCGCTGGTCGGGCTGGCCATTCTTGCCATCGTGCCTGTGATCTACAAAAAATTTCGCGCCCGAGGTGGCGGCCAGGAGAACGCGTGATCCACAGCGGTCCGAAGGAGTAGCATACATGACAGAATCAATTGGTGCCGATGTATGCGTTATCGGTGCTGGCTCGGGCGGTCTTTCAGTGGCCTATGTGACGAGCCGGTTGGGATTGAATACCGTCCTCATCGAGGGCCACAAGATGGGCGGAGATTGCCTCAACTATGGTTGTGTCCCCTCGAAGGCACTATTGGCGGCCGGCCACGCAGCCGAACGTCACCGCCGTAGCCACGTATTCGGGGCCAACGGATCCGAGCCAGAGATCGATTTCGCCAAGGTCCACGATCATGTCCATGATGTGATCGCCGGAATTGCCCCCCATGATTCAGTTGAGAGCTATGAAGGGCTGGGGGCGCGGGTTATTCTGGCTCGTGCCCAGTTCATCGGGCCCGATCGAGTTGAGGCCGGTGAGTACGAGGTTCGTGCCCGTCGATTCGTCATCGCGACCGGAAGCCGTCCCAGTGTGCCGTCGATCCCAGGGCTCGCGGACGTTCCTTACCTGACGAACGAAACTGTGTTCGACCTAACCACGTTGCCGGAGCATTTGATCGTCCTCGGCGGCGGTCCTATCGGCGCCGAATTGGCCCAGGCGCACCGGCGCCTGGGCGCGCGCGTGACCATGCTAGTCAGGTCCAAGATGCTCAGGCGCGACGACCCGGAACTCGCCGAAGTGGTCAAGGACCAGCTTTGCGCTGAGGGCATCGACGTCAACGAGGGAGCGGCGGTGACCGCGGTCGAATCCCACCCCAAGGGAATCGCCGTCGGCGTGGATGGGGCGGCCGGACAACGCCAGATCGTCGGGTCGCATCTGCTCGTCGCCGTGGGCCGCACGCCCAACGTGACCGACATGGGGCTAGAAGCCGCTGGCGTGGAAATCGGTACAACAGGTGTCGTGGTCGATCGCCGGTTGCGCACGGCGAACCGTCGCATTTTTGCCGTGGGCGACGTTGCCGGACCCTTGCAATTTACGCACGCCGCCTCCTATCAGGCCGGCATCTTCATCAGAAACGCATTGTTTCGCATGCCCGCAAAAGTGAGTTATCACGCGCTTCCGTGGGTAACATATACCGACCCGGAACTTGCTCATGTCGGCCTAACCGAGGCGGAGGCGCGGCGCAATGATGGCAATATCCGAGTGGTGCACTGGCCCTTCGCAGAGAACGACCGCGCCCGCGCGGAAAGGGAGACAGCAGGTTTCGTAAAGGTTGTCGCCAACCGTAAAGGACTCATACTCGGGGCCTCAATGGTCGGGGCGAACGCCGGCGATCTCATCCAACCATGGGTCCTCGCGATCAACCGTAAAATACCCATTCGCGCTATGGCCGACGTCATCGCTCCGTATCCCACTCTTGGCGAAGTCAACAAACGGGCGGCGGGAAGTTTCTTTACCGATTCACTATTTTCGGACCGTACCCGCGGGCTTGTCCGCTTCCTGTTCCGGCTGGGCTAGCGAAAAGACTATTTGGCAGTCACCGTTTCGGTATTGAGTGTGACTGCAAGCATGGCTGCTAGCACGCGAGAGCTTTGGCAATAACTCCCATTTTTGGGTAAGTTTGTCGCCATGTCGGCAAATCAACCTCGTATGCCGTCGCCCGCGCGTTCGCTTTCCGCCCGGCTCCTGGTGATGACAATCCTCTTCGTCATGCTCGGCGAGGTACTGATCTACGTGCCCTCGATCGCTCGCTTTCGGTTGACGTACCTCCAGGAGCGGTTGGCCCAGGCGGATTTGGCCACGCTTGCCCTCGACGCTGCGCCCAACGGCGTTATTTCCCCAGATCTCGCGCAAGCGTTGCTGGTGCGCGCCGGCGTCGGCTCGGTGTCACTGCGCCGACCGGCTGCCTCGTACCTTATGCTGGGAGAACCACCGCCGGCATTAGATGCTAGTTACGACCTTAAGGCACCAGCATCTTGGGAGCTCGTGCGCGACGCGTTTGCCGTGTTGGGACAAACCGACGCGCGGACTATCCGGGTCATGGGGCCGGCGCGCGTTTACCCCGAAACTATGGTCGATATAACCTTGGCGGAAAGCGAAATGCGTACGGCGATGCTCGATTTCTCCTGGCGTATACTAACTCTTTCGATTGTCATATCGCTAATTACGGCGGCCCTGGTTTACATCAGTCTCCATTGGCTGATGGTGCGACCGATGCGCCGTATCACGGCGGGGTTAGTGGCTTTCCGCGAAGCGCCCGAAGACGCGTCGCGCGAAGTCACGGCGAGCGGGCGGGGCGACGAAATTGGCATCGTGGAGAGCGAGTTCGCGGAAATGCAGCAAAGTCTGCGCGCGGCGCTGCGGCAAAAAACGCGCCTCGCCGCGCTCGGCGAGGCCGTAGGCAAAATCCATCATGATCTGCGAAACATCTTGTCAAGCGCCGTTCTGGTTTCCGATCGATTATCGATGAGCGAGCACCCCGAAGTCCGCAAGCAAACGCCCTTGTTGATGCAAGCTATCGACCGTGCCGTGACTCTGTGTCAACAGACCTTGGACTTCGCTCGAACCCGAGAACCGGAAATAAAACCCAGCCGGTTTCTGCTTGCCCCGTTGGTGGCCGACGTCGGCGCCTCGCTGCCTCCTGCCGCCCAAGGCCAATTGGCGTGGCACAACCGAGTCGGTCCCGACTTGATGGTCACAGCCGACAGGGACCAACTTTTCCGCGTCATCCTCAACTTGGGTCGGAATGCGACCGACGCGATGAATGGCGGAGAGATTCTCATCGATGCTCACCAAAATAACGGCCGAGTGGCTGTCGATATCGCCGATACTGGCCCAGGTCTTCCCGAAGCTGCGCGCGCACGGCTATTTAAGCCCTTCGCCGGCTCCGCCCGCGGCACCGGACTGGGGTTGGCCATTTCCCAGGAAATAATGCGTGCCCATGGCGGCGACATCAGCCTGGTCAAGTCCGACCAAAATGGCACCCTTTTCCGACTGGAACTGCCTGTGCATTAGCCGCGTTGGGGATACGTGCCCAAAAATCCAACCTGGGGCGTTCGGGTATCTGGGACACCGAGCGCCAAACAGCCGGTTTTCTCACATGATCGGGCAGAAATTCGACGGTTGGTGCTAACCCGACTTCCGCAACTCGGGGGTCGCGAAGATGCTAACCCATTGATTTTCCACAATCGGACCTCCAAAGGTCGGCACTACAGGGCGCCAAATGGAGGGGGCGAATCGAGGGCCGTCAGGCGCAGATCCGCGGTGTGGGCTGTTGCGGCAGGGTCATGCCGAGCTGGTGCAGCAGTAGCCCGTGCTCCTTGTTCGGACGGGTGTGGCG
>JAAXGF010000282.1 GCA_012267605.1 Alphaproteobacteria bacterium
ATCAGACCTGGGCAGTTACATTGTAGACAACTAAATTAGGTGCCTTCATGAGATCGAGCGAAATTTCAACACTGGTACCGTCGTTTTAGTTTTGTGCGTTGTAACCCAGGACGAATGAATCAAAGGAAAAACGCATGAAAATGGTTGAAGGGATTATCCAGCCCCAAAAGCTCGATGAAGTAAAATCCGCGTTGTTGCAGACCGGCGTACAAGGCATGACGGTGAGCAAGGCGGAGGGCTTCACCCGGGATCACACCCGCAAGGAGGTGTATCGGAGCGCGACGATTACGGTCGATTTCGTTCCCATGGTGAAAGTTCAGGCTGTGGTGGAGGATGATCTGCTCGAACAAGCTCTCAATGCCATCGAGTCATCGGCGAAGACCGGGCATATCGGAGATGGAAAAGTTTTCGTCTGGGACGTTGGCCAAGCTCTGCGAATTCGAACCGGCGAAACCGGGGAAGACGCGGTCCATCGTGACATCGGCACGCGAATTGGCGGCCACGTAGCAGTGGCAGGAGGGATATAGGCACGAGACGTACCATCTGCGGGGCATCTCCTGAGCCCGAATTCCGGAAGGGATTGATGATTATGTATGTTGCGCAAGAGCAGTTCGATTACCCCGAGACAGACGCGCCAGAAGCAATTGACTTTGCTTACCCAATCGAATTCATGCTGGCGGATCACGACCACCAGCGGGTGCAATTCGCATTGCTCGAGCGTTTAGCAGATCATCCCGACGCCAAGGACGCCCGCACGAATGCCACCGAAATCTTGGCATTTCTCGAGACCAAGCTCCCACTACACGTCCAAGACGAGGAACGCGATTTCTTTCCACTGCTCAGGCGCCGCTGCGAAGCCGACGACGAGTTCGAGGTATTGCTGGACCTGTTGCAAAACGAACATGCGGTCAACCAAGAATACTATCGAAATGTTCTCGCTCCGTTGCGCATGATCGCGACGGGCAACAAGCCGCCCGACCTCGAGGCTTTTTGTCACTGGGCGCGCGCGTTCTCGATCTTCGAACGGCGCCATTTGGCCTGGGAAAATGGCACGATCATTCCCCTAGCCCGGAAGAGATTAAATGCCGAGGATCTTCGCGGGCTTGGACGGAATATGGCTGAACGCCGAGGAATTAATTTAGATTAAGAACAATAGATCTTGAGCGTCTTAAATAATAATAGATTTATTCAGTGACATTATTCTTAGAAGTTGTTTTTCTAATATATATTTAAATTCGTAAACGTACGTAATTTTTTGTTTCTAAACTTGGGAGGATCAATATGACTATTTCCTCACCCGACCCACGAATTCATTCGATTAATCCAACACGCCGTGGCACGGCCCCATATTCGCCGATTCCCGGGATACCGATCCCGCACCGACCGACGATCAAGGGTTACGACGAATTCGATCAAATTGGCACGACGCGAAATTATCGCCAAGGACAATTGATATTCGCTGAGGACGATTCGGCCAACGACCATTTCAAGGTCGTTCAAGGTGTCGTCAGCACGTTTCGTATGCTGATTGACGGTCGGCGTCAAATCACCGAATTCTCCATGGCGGGCGATTATTTTGGACTTTTCACCGGGGACTCATACAAATTTTCAGCTCAAGCCCTCATGGACGCGACAGTAATCTGCTATGCCAAACAGCGCATGGATGCTTGGCTCGAACGGAATCCAGCGGGCGCGAAGCGGTTACTCGCACTGGTGTCGGATAAACTTTGCGCGACCCACGAACATACGCTTATCCTCGGGCGCATGTCCGCCCGGGAAAAAGTCGCTGCATTCTTGTTGCAGATGGCGGAGCGTACAGCCGAACCGAAAATTGATCGGGACAAACACTGCGGCCAAGTACTTTTGCCCATGACGCGCCTCGACATCGCGGACTATTTGGGCCTCACGATCGAAACGACGAGCCGAACATTTCACGGGCTCAAACACAGCCGGATCATCGCCCTCCCGGAACCCAACAGAGTGCTGCTTCTACGGCCCGACCTGTTGCAACGAATCGTCAGTGGACAGGAACAATGATGGTCACGGGATTACCGATTCAAACTGAAGCCGACTCTTGAACGCGGCAGTGCCGATAACGACGTAAACTTGCACAACTATTCCAACGACCCGGTTGACTGATCGTGTCCGTGGCGGACAAAGTGCGCCACCTCCGTACAGCCGACTGATTGACCGGTGACGGATAAAACACGGTTTTTTCAGGCAGAAATATTCATGTCAGATGATGATCTAAATCCAAACGCGGACTCCCGATTACGTATTCTGTGGACCGAGATCATGCGCCATTTCGGTTACGACGAGGCCATCCTCATCGTGCTCATGGGATGCGCTTTCGTTGGCATGGCGATCACCAACGCGTCCACGGCCTACGGATATTGGTATTGGCTGGCGATGGTGCCAGTTTTCTGTGGCGCCTGCATTTTCTCCGAGTGGGTGCACGGGCGGGGTCCGAATTTCGAATGGGGTTATTTGCTGCGCAGCCAACTGCTTCATTGGCTCGGTCTTCTTGCCGGAATTGAGCTCGTGTACGTTCTCCTCGACACGGGAAGACTGGATTACGACGGCGCTGGTTACATGGTCGCCGTTATGCTCGCCCTGACCGCGTTTCACTCGGGTGTCCACCGTGGGGGATGGCGTTTCTCGGTCGTCGGTCTGTTCATCGGCTTCGCCGTTTTCGTTACGGCTTTCGCCGAGCGGTATATTTGGTTGCTATTGCTCGTAGGCATGATGGTGATTGCGGCGAGCTTTTTCGTTAAACGCAAAATGTTCTCTGAGAACAGTTAGTGGGGCGATTTGCCGGGCCTATTCGAACGATCGCTGATCTTTTTCTCTGTGATCGATTTCGCCACCCTTCTGGGTTGACTTGAATCAAGATCCCCTCGCTGACCATCGGTCAAGCTAGGGAACTCGTATCGGACTGAACTGGGCCAACGTCTATCGCCCGTCCAAGTGCGTAGGAACACCGGAACACGAGAGAGGTCGTGACCAAGCAGAACGACTCCGGCGAGGTGACCGAAGAGCGAAAAAGCTACGCCTTCCTGTGGCGTCATATCGGCGGGGAGGAAGCGATGCTCGTCGTGTTTATCGGGCTTTCGCTGTTCGGCATGGCGTTGACCAATGCATCCGCCGCCTACGGCTACAAGTACTGGTTGGCGATGATCCCGGTCTTCGCCGCAGGTTGCATCTATAGCGAATGGCTTCATGGCCGAGGCGATGATTTTGAATGGAGCCATCTGCTGCG
>JAAXGF010000047.1 GCA_012267605.1 Alphaproteobacteria bacterium
GGAGGCGTCCATTCCATTCCTCCTGGCGTTACCGTCGATTCGCAAGCAGACGTTTAGAAACCGGAATTTGGCTCACTGGTCAATGGGTAACACCGGCCTGGCTCTGAGGCTAAACAACTTTGCTCTCCTTGACACTGTCCGCTGGGCCCGCTTAGGCTAAAACTGGCGCGAGGGGGTGTGAAATAAGACCTTGGAAAAGGATGGATCGCGCTCATGCGGGCAAAGAGCTTCTATGGTCTTTCGCTTAGCGGCTTTCACCGGGTCGCCTATACGGAATGGGGGGATCTGGCGAGCAAGCGGGCGGCAATTTGCGTCCATGGTTTGACACGCAACGGGCGTGACTTCGACGTTTTGGCCGCCGCTTTGGCAAAGCAAGGTTATTACGTCGTTTGCCCGGACATGATTGGGCGGGGTCGTAGCGATTGGCTTTCCGATCCAGACGGCTATGCTTTCCCTCAATACCTCGTGGACATGACAGCGCTGATTGCCCGAGTCGGCGCTACCGAGGTCGATTGGATTGGCACGTCCATGGGCGGCATGATGGGGATCATCATGGCTGGCCACCCGAATAGTCCGCTACGCCGGCTCATCGTCAACGACATTGGACCCTACCTCACTTGGACGGCACTCCGCCGGATCGGAGAATATATTCACGACGATCCTGATTTTCCCGATTTGGCAACCGCCGAACTGTATTTCCGCGACGTTTTTGCACCGTTTGGCAAGTTAACGGACCGTCAATGGCGTCACCTGACCAAACACAGCACGCGGTATTGTGAGGACACGAAATTTTATAAGCAACACCACGACATACGTATTGGGCAGGCTTTTCGTACGGGCATGGTCTATAACCTGAATCTTTGGGGATATTGGGACAGAATTTGCTGTCCGACGATGGTATTGCGCGGTGTCGAGTCCGACATGTTGCCTCCCGAGATGGCCGAGGAAATGAGTCAGCGCGGCCCTAAGGCCAAGTTGGTTGAAATCCCGGAATGCGGACACGCTCCTGCCTTAATGGACGACGCCCAGATTTCACTCATTATCAATTGGCTGCAGACAAAGCTGAAGCGGCGCCGGCAACCACGCGACGGCGGAGCGCAAGAGATCCCAATTACCGGCGGCGCCGAACGGCACGCATGAACGATTAGCCGGGACTGCGGTTCGGCGTAATTTCGGCCCACCTGAAAATCTTGCGGCGTTTGGTGAAAAAGGATAAAAGCTGCTCACTGATTGCATGATTTATACCGTCCATATGAAGCGTGAATTTGGCGAAATCTGTAGGACGGGGCATCGGGACCAAGTTTAAGGTCCAGCTATTTTTTTCGCGCGGCAAAACCCAGTAGACGAGGAGAATTGACCATGGAAGGGTTCAATGAGTTCCGCGAGTCCGTGAAAGCCCGCATGATCGAAATGGCGGCGGTGGTCGACGCATTTGGCAAAAAGGCGGATGAACTTCAGGCCGGCGCACGAGAGGAAATGCGCAAGGCAGTCCAGGAAATGCAAGCTCACCAAAAGGTGTTTCAAGAGTACGCCGACCGTTTGCGGCAATACGAATCCGAGGCCTGGGAAAA
Organism: Alphaproteobacteria bacterium; assembly: GCA_012267605.1. Classification (GTDB taxonomy): domain Bacteria; phylum Pseudomonadota; class Alphaproteobacteria; order JAAXGF01; family JAAXGF01; genus JAAXGF01. The sequence goes on from JAAXGF010000047.1 coordinate 1,572, forward strand.
AAGCGCCAAGGAGTTGGAAAAATCGTGGTCGGAATTCGAAAAACTGGCCAGCTACGCTGCTGGTCGCTTTGACAGCGAGCGTGAGGCGTTTACCGCACGCGCCGAGGCACAGCTAAAGAATTGGTGGTCGGTCGTCGATCAATATTCCGAGCGGGCGGCACAGGTCGCGGACGAGGAGCGCGAGCGATTCCGCAGCTTGATAGATGATTTGCGTCATAAACAAAAGAATGCGGAAGGATGGTTCCATCAAGTTGGTGCATCAAATGCGGAGGGATGGAAAACTGTGGCCAAAGGATTCGAGGATGCTTGGTGCCAATTCGATTCTGCGGCCAAGACCGCTGCTGGAGAATTCGAGAAAATGTTCAAGGGGCAAGGGGATAAGAAGGAATAATTCGGTTTTTCTGCTGTCCGAATGACGACGTCGAAAGCTGTAAAAGGGCCATAGCTGTCGAGCCAAATTGGCTAAGAAACTCAACTGTTTTTTTACGTGTGTCCGGAACTCGCCCTACGCCGGTGGCCGGGACTAATATGCGGCTGGGACGACGGTGCCGTGGAGGCCTTCAAGGGCCGATTCATCAAGACCAAGGACGAAGAATCGTTTTGCGGCCACCGGAACCTCGACCGCACTGGCGAGATTTGCGGTGGACGCCGGCGAGAATCCGAAGCGCCCAAGATACGCCAGATCGCCCACCGCAAAGACGATGCGGTAGCCAAGATTCCCGGCTGCGCTTAGTCCAGCGTCCACTAGCTGGGAGGCGATACCGTGGCCACGAAAATCGGGGTGCACTGCTAGTGGACCTAAAAGGATGGCTTCTACGGCAGAACTGTCGCCGGCAGTATCAATGCGTACGGGCCAAAATCGAATAGTACCTATCACCCTTGAGCCGTGCCGTTGTACGAAGCCGAGCCCCGCAATTGGCGTAGCTGCGTCGCGAAACCGGTACGAGGCTCGGGCGCGGCGAGTAGCGCCGAAGCACACATCCAACAGGGCTTCGATCGCCGGGCCATCTGTCGGCGATTCCGCTTCGCAGGAATTTTCAGCGAAAGCGATGATTAGACCCCAGAGTGGGAGGAATCGGTCAAATTCGCCGCCGCGAAGGCGCGCGCCAACCCGCAGAACCCGGCGACGTCTAATTCTTCGGCACGCCATGTTCCCGGTATACTGGCTGCGGCGAGGAGGGGCCCTGGATCAGTACCCAAAGCGCGCAAACTCGTGCGCAACATTTTGCGCCGCTGGCCGAACGCTGCGGCAGTCACCTGTTCCAATGCCGTGGCCGGGGCTTGCGCCAATGGTGTCGGTCGTGGCGAGAATTGAACCAGCGTCGAGGTCACTTTGGGAGCCGGTACGAAGGCTCGTGGAGGAACATCGAACAGCCGCTTCGGTCGAGTGCGCCACTGGGCCAAAATTGATAGCCGACCACGGGCTTTGGTACGGGGTTCGGCGACGATTCGCTCGGCCACTTCCTTCTGAAACATCAGGGTCAATTTTTCATACGCATTGGCTTGCCGCAGCCATTGGATGAGCAGGGGAGTGGCAATATTGTAAGGTAGGTTGGCAACAATCACGCGCGGGGCGGAAACAAGGTCGGTAAGGTCTAGTGCAAGTGCGTCGGCGGGGACGACTTCGAGGCGGCCGACGGCCGTCTCAGCGAGTTCGGAAAGCGCGGCGATGCACCGGGGATCTCTTTCGACGGCGATCACCCTGTTTGCGCCCTGTTCGAGGAGTGCACGTGTCAGCCCACCGGGACCTGCTCCGATTTCGATTACATTTGCGGTCAGTGGTCCGGCAGCGCGGGCGATACGTGTGGCCAGCCTGGTGTCCATCAAGAAGTTTTGTCCCATGCCACGGCGCGCGGAAATTTGGTGACGGGCGATGACCTGTTTGAGTGGCGGTAGGCAGGCTACCGCATCGTCGACCGAAGCTAAGTTCCCATCACTTGGTATCATCGTGCCACACCGCGGACACGCGCCATCGCCGATGCGGTGGCGATGGCGCTCACAAGGCTGTCCTCGCGAGCCGCTCCGGTTCCAGCGATGTCGCAGGCCGTTCCATGGTCGGGCGAGGTGCGGATGTACGGCAAACCAAGTGTAATATTCACCCCATGATCGAAGTCGATGGTTTTGAGCGGGATGAGCGCCTGGTCATGATACATACAAATAACCACGTCGCTCAGCTGGCGCGCCCGTTCGTGGAACAGGGTATCCGCCGGCGCCGGTCCGCGGACATCGATGCCGCTCGCCCGTAGTCTCTGAACAGCAGGAAAAATAATCTCGGTGTCCTCGGTACCCATGTTACCGCCTTCGCCCGCATGGGGGTTGAGCGCGGCCACCGCGAGACGCGGACGACGGATGCCAAAATCACGTTCCAGTGCCCTGGCCGTTACTTCGCCGCAGCGGATGATCTCTTCGCTCGTCAATTCGGCGATAGCGTCGCGCAACGACAGGTGAATGGTGACGGGCACCACCCGTAACGTCGGGCAAGCCAGCATCATAACCGGCTCCGCGTCGGCCATGGCACCCAGAAACTCCGTGTGTCCGTTGTACGGGAAGCCGCAGTCTTGCAAGCATTTCTTGTGAATTGGGTTGGTCACCACCGCCGCCGCTCGGCGTTCCGAAGCAAACCGCACGGCGTGTTCGATGGAAGCAATCACAGCTCGGCCGTTGTCTTGGTCCGGCTGGCCCAGTCCGCTGCACATCGGGATGCCATGGGGCAACACCGGCAACGCAGTGTCAAAGACTTCTATCGCTCTCTCGGGCGCGTCGATTTCTACTATCGGCACCGCCAATCGCATGACTTCGGCGCGGCGTGCCAAATGCTCGGCATCGTCGATGATAAAGAAGGGATCTGAACCCCGCCGCAGCCATGCCTTCAATGAAATATCGGCGCCGATACCGGACGGCTCCCCCATGGTCAACGCCAGGGGCGGCACCGTCATATGCGGATGTCCACGAAGGCGTCGCGCCTGAGGTTTCTAAGATAACTTCGTGACAGCACTTCCATTCGCTTAGAGATCAACGCTTCGCGAATTTTTTCCCGCTTGGAGATGTCCGAATCGGGTGTTTCGCGTTCGCAAACCATGAACACATGGACGCCGGCTTGGGAGCGTACCGGCTTGCTGGGC
>JAAXGF010000361.1 GCA_012267605.1 Alphaproteobacteria bacterium
GTTGAGGCACCTGGGCAGTTACTGCCAACCTATGAAATTGGCGCCAACCTTGGGCGCCTCGAAACAGTACCCGAAACGCGGGGCGCGGGGCACATTTGTGTGCCCCTGCCCCCGTTCCGTTGCCTAAACGATAGGCTGACTTTGACTACAGCTGAGCACTGACGTCCGTGAACGTGGTGCCGAGATCGTTGCCGAGGGTGGTCAACGCGGTGATCGCGGCGACGGCAACCAAGGCGGCGATCAGGCCATACTCGATGGCGGTGGCACCGGATTCGTTGCTCAGAAGAGTGCGAATGGTCTTGAACATGGTAAACTCCAATGTTGAAGGTTATTGGCGCTACCATGGTTGGCAGTTACCGTTAAGAAACAGTAAACCTGAGACAGCGGAGAAAAATTCTTTCTTTACGAAAAGTTAGAAACGTAAGAATAAAAAACTAACAATAGTCAGATAATTTTTTCCTTGTTCGTGAATTCTCAAAAGAACCTGAAATACGGATGCTCACGACTCGCTGACGCAAAACTGTAAATGACCGAAATAGGAACGCTAGGGTGTGGCGTCTGCAAAACGGGACGCGGGGCCGAGGGCACATATGCGTGCCCAGGCCCTCGTTCCGTTGTTTGACTACAGGTTCGTGGAAACGTCAGTCAGCGTTGAGTCGAGGCCGGTACCGACCGAGGTGATCCCAACGATCGCTGCAACGGCGACCAAAGCGGCGATCAGGCCATACTCAATGGCAGTTGCGCCGGATTCGTTCTTGAAAAGACTGCGAATAGTGTTGAACATGCTGTAATCACTCCTGTTTAAAGTTCTAAGTGACATTACCTTGGACTAAAAGTGTTAATAATTCGTTAATTCGAGACAGAAAAATTTATTCTTTCAATATAGAGAAAGATTGTATTGTTGTTTCATTTTAGAACAATTCTTCGTGACTATGACTAAAATTCAATGTAATTGCAATTTAACGTTTCCGCATGTTGGCGATTACGGCACGTAACGCCTAACAACGGGGCCACCAACGCTACCGGGACAAGGTTGGGCTCGGCAAATGGAGAGTGATGTGTTATGCGTCCGCCCAACCTCGGCCGGAGACGAATGATGCCAAGCAACACGCCCGACAACGCGAACGCGATCGAGCTAATTAACCGCATGGTGGCGGATGCGTGTCGGCGAGGTGCCGACGCGGCCGACGGCGTAGCATTCGAGAGTGCAAGTTTGACTGTCTCCCAGCGACTGGGAAAGTCGGAAGGCATCGAGCGGGCGGAATCTCGCGATATCGGTTTGCGCGTATTCAAAGGCAGGCGCCAGGCTATCGTTTCCTCGACGGATCTTTCCGCCGCAGCTTTAGACGACCTGGTCGAGCGTTGTTTGGCGATGGCATCGGCAGTACCGGAAGATCCATTTTGTGGTTTGCCCGACAAGGCCGATTGCGCCAGGGTCCTGCCCGGCCTCGACCTAGATGAAGGAAGCGAACCCACTGCTGAAGCCTTGGTAGTACGTGCCACGGCAGCAGAGGACGCTGCCCGTGCCGTCGAAGGCGTGTCAAATTCCGAAGGGGCCGAGGCGGCATGGAATCGAACCGCTGTCTCACTGGTTTCTAGCACAGGATTCAAGGGGGGCTACACCGCGTCGGAATGTAGCGTAGCGGTGTCCGTCGTGGCCGGCGAGGGCACCGCGATGGAACGGGATTACGCGTTTGCGTCAGCTCGGTATTCTGCCGATTTGGAAGAATCGCAAGCACTCGGAAGACGTGCGGGAGAACGCTGTGTACGGCGTTTGAATCCGCGAAAGGTGGGCTCGGCAAGCGTACCGATCATTTTCGAGCCGCGCACCGCGCGTAGCCTATTGAGCCATTTGGTCGGCGCGATAAGTGGTCCGGCGATTGCCCGGGGCACAAGCTTTCTCAAGGATTCGTTGGAAACACAAGTGTTCGCTCAGGGCGTCAATATCGTCGACAACCCCCATCGGCCGCGTGGCCTACGTTCGAAACCCTTCGACGGTGAGGGTGTCGCGAACCGACACAACAATGTCATTTCCGACGGAAACTTGATGACTTGGTTGCTCGATTGTCGTTCTGCTCGGCAGCTCGGCCTAAAAACCACGGGCCATGCGGCGCGCGGTACCTCGGCGCCTCCATCACCTGGCGCCACCAACTTATACCTCGAAGCGGGTCGAGAGACTCCTGAACAAATGATCTCCGGAATCGCTCAAGGCCTGTTGGTAACCGAACTGATTGGCATGGGTGTCAATCCCGTAACCGGGGATTACAGCCGTGGCGCCGCCGGTATTTGGATCGAAAATGGGGAACTGGCGTATCCAGTGAGCGAGGTTACGGTCGCGGGCAATCTCAAGTCCATGTTTCGCCAGCTTGCACCCGCGAATGACCTGGTCTTTCGGTATGGATTTGACTCCCCCACGGTACGAATTGACGGCATGACCGTCGCCGGAACCTAAATTCCGTGACAGCCTGTCCCGACTGGCTCGAGGCCGACCATCGGCTCCTCGCGGACGCTACGCGCGCGGCCGGCGCCTTGGCGTTGGAGTATTTCCAGTCGGGGGATTTGACCACATGGGAAAAATGGCCGGGCCACCTGGTTAGTGACGCCGACATCGCCGTGGACCGCCTATTGAAGGACGCTTTGCGGGAGGAACGACCAGATTACGGGTGGCTATCGGAAGAGTCCGAGGATGACTTGTCGCGGCTTGCCACTGAGCGCCAATGGATCGTTGACCCAATCGATGGCACCCGCGCTTATCTCGCGGGGCGGCGGGAATTCTGTGTAGCGACTGCCTTAGTCAGCAACAGTCGCCCGCTTGCCGCCGTGATCTTCAATCCGGCGACCGATGAATTCTTCGAATCGGTCAAAGGACAAGGTGTTTGGTTGAATCAGAAACGGCTGCGTGTGAGAAACGCAAGCTCACCCCAACAAATCCGCGTCTTGTCAGGCCGCAACGAAATCCGCCGTGCCTTCTGGGCAACTCATGTCGATGGCGTTGAGGTTACGCCTGTGAGCTCAATGGCATATAAACTCGCGCTGGTTGCCTCGGGAAAGTTCGATGCGGCGGTCACGCTTTGGGACAAACACGATTGGGACGTGGTTGCTGGCGATCTGATGATCAGTGAAGCTGGCGGCCTGGTAACAACGCGCGAAGGGGAAACGCTGCACTATAATCTTAAGGAGCCGCGACACCGAAGCGTTGTCGCGGCCGGCCGAATTCTGCATGACAAATTATTGCAACGCCTTGCCGTGACTTTGTAAATCGCGTCTTCCGCCAAATATGGATGACCAGTAGGACTCGGTTCGTCGAGAAATTGTGATTCGGAAGGAGAAACACCATGCTTGCATATTGGATCGCTCGAGTGACAGTGACTGACCCGGATGCTTACGCGCGTTACGCTGAGCGGGTTCCTTCCGCCATCGGTCCGTTCTCCGGCCGCATGTTGGCACGCGGCGGTCGTTCAACCACTCTGGAAGGCACCGACCGTGAACGTACGGTGATCATCGAGTTCCCAAGTTTCGACCGTGCAGTCGCCTGCTACAATTCGCCCGCGTATCAGGAAGCAATGGATTTACAAAAGGGTGCAGCGATTCGCGATCTTTGCATAGTCGAGGGCGTGTAACGGGTGGGCGCCGTCACAGCGCTGTAATCGCTGCAATTGGCGCTCTTGCCGCCAATGGTGCGGAGCCCTTAAAATCGTAACTGCCCAGGTCTG
>JAAXGF010000236.1 GCA_012267605.1 Alphaproteobacteria bacterium
ACACCTCCGTATAGACTTCACGCAGTTGGTCGTCGTATTCCTCTCCAAGGAAGGCGAAGGGCGCGGTCAGCGCACCGGTACTGATGCCGGTCACCGCCTTAAACTCTGGACGCTTGCCTGTTTTTGACCAACCCACCAATAGGCCGGCTCCAAAGGCACCTTGGTCACCGCCACCAGAGATCGCGAGAAAGTTCGCAGGCGGCAATTGTTGTTGTTCGTTCTCGTCGGCTATCAGGTGAGATTTTTCCCGCTGGACACTATGAATTCCGTGTTCAAGGAATAAAGACGTGTCTTCGTCGATGAAGTAGCGGACTTCCTCCATTCCCGGCACAATCGCATCGGTGTAATTCTGGTCCGGTACCGCGGCTAAACGCGACGGCGACGCGCAACCCACGAGCATCGCTGTTGAGACACATACTGACACCAGAAACGATATTGACCATCTCATTTGTTCCATCCCGTTATAGGAAACCGCGATTCGTGAAGTGAGCCGCGCTAATTGATTTCATTGTACGCGATCGGCAACGTGTCGAGAGCTTCGGAAAAAATAGTTTGAGTGTCAGATCGATCCGATGGCCGCCACGAAACGGGTTGTCATTTCTTGCCGGCGAGCGGTACGTGCCGGACCGATAGGAGACTGCGTTCTGTAATACGCCCGTCCATCGCTTTTTCGACGTACATGATATTTTTGACGCCATCCTTTCCGTCCACCACTGTCACCATTCGCCCGCCTGGTGCGAGCTGCTTTAGGAGTGAATCGGGAATCCGTGCGGTCGCCGCTGTCGAGATGATGGCGTCGTACGCGCCATTCCCAGGCCAACCCAAATTACCATCTGCGTGGCGCGTTTGGACATTTTGAAATCCGAGACGCTTCAGGCGTTCTGTTACTTCATTAAATAGAACTTCGTGGATCTCAATCGAGCGAACTGTTCGAACCAGATTGGAAAGTATCGCTGTCTGATAGCCCGACCCGGTCCCGACTTCCAAGACCACGTCATTCGGTTCCAGTTCGAGCACCTCGGTCATCAGCGCGACGATGAACGGCGGCGGCATCTTTTGCCCGCCGGCCATTGGAAGGGCGTGGTTCTCGTAGGCACGGTGGCGAAGCCCCGGTGGCACGAACTCGTGGCGCGGAGTTTTCAATAAGGCGTCGCGCACGCGGTCGCTCAGCGTTTGTCGGCCCGTGTAAACAAACGTGTGCAGAATCTCTTCCTCGATTTCTTCCACCATTCGGCGGCGCGCGTCGTCAAAATCGGTGTTGGGATCGAGGCTATCGCCGACGCCTTGCGGCTCGTTGCCGGCCACACGTACGGGGTAGACGTCGTCCCGTTCCGGCGCCGACACGCCGTTTGGACTGCCGCATTCGTCGCCCGTGGGACAATATTTGACCGCCCAGCGGCGCAGTGTGCGGGCACCTTCGCCAGGCAACGGCTCGGCGATCGTGGTCGCCGAATCGTGTCGGACCAAACGAACCAAACCCCATCTCTGGAGAGTTTTAACTCGCTGCATGACCTGCCCTTCGGGCATGCCGAGCGCGGCACTCAAATTTCCGGGCGTGAAACCTTGTGACGAAAGGCGGCACACGATGTCGCGTAGTGCGTCATCCCCGAGCAAGGCGACCAGTCGATCGAACTCCATCGGAGCGCAATGGGGACAATCCAAATCATTGCCGTACCGGGGATACGGCTCGGCGCCTTCCGCCTGCGCAGCGGCTAGAACTAGAGCGACGGCGACGGCAACGGCGACTCGCTTCATTCGCGTTCCCATCTATCTCAGATGCAGCATAAACGGTGCTCGTTGAACGACGACCCGAGGGTCGGAGCGCAGCATATACACTGCAATGATTCAAGCAACGTCGTCACGTACGGGCTGAAAGATCGAGCAAGTTCAATTAACCCAAAAATTTCGGGGGCGCCACCCACGATGACCCCGAGGGGAAATCCGTTCAAAATGGGAGGATTGTCGGCTGTCGAGGATTAAGCGGTCGTCTTTGAGCTTGGCTGGGTGCAGCGGCCTCAGCCAATTCCTGTCATTCTTGGCCGATCTCAGGCGGACGCGTGCTTGTGCTACCTGTCCTTGATACCCTTACCAAATCCGCCAATCAGCCCCTAATACCCGGCTGAACTGACCCCCGGGGCCGGACAGCAATCTGAGCCATCCTCATGGGCACAGGCACATGCCTCGCCGCAATATGGCTTGCCATCTCGGATCACAGCATCTTCAGTCGGAAGAACGCAATGGCAGTCGGGGCATTCACATTCGACTTGTCTAATTTCAGTCATATCTGATCTCCTAACCTCGTGACATTCCCACTCACCTAGTTTGTAGGTAGGTGGGCCGGAGATCAGCTCAAATACGGTGCAATACTTATCGGGTCACTCCCACCCCGTCATGCAGTATCGATGGCATTTGTATTTTTTGCTGTCCGACAACATTCCCGATGCAGAGACGGGCGTGTGTCACCAAATTGTCATGGACCTGTCACAAGCGCGGTACACTCGCCTGACAAGTTTTCCTGCAAGGAGGCTCCTCTCACGAGTCCCCAGTTAGCCTCCTTTGCAAGTCCCCGAAACCTAGGGGACGCTTACAAGCGGCTCCATTTTTTTGATTCTACTGGCCCCCTCACCCGCCATGTCGTTGGGTTTCTTTGGTCGAAACCCAAACCCTAAATGGGCAGCCCGCCACACCGGCGTAGGCCCGCAGTTAGGGTAATACCGGACGTAGCGGGAGTAAGTGCAGTTAGCCCGATTCTAGCCAATACCAGCCGTCAATCTGCCTGAAATTGCATCGCACTTTGGCACATTGCGACTCCGGCGGTGGGAGCCATCTACGCCTCACAAGCGATCATGAGTTATACGGTTACAGATATATCCCAGTCGCCAATTAATCGACGTCAGAATTGTTGCGCCCGTGCTTCCGAAGGGTCAACGCAAACTTCTACCAAGACCTTACATTCCAGAGTGAAAAACCCTTGTACCAAGATAATCGTCGGTGCCTTCTGATGTATTCGCCTCGAATACTCGATATTGCTCAATCTGTTTTCGCAAATTTTCATAGCTTTAGTTCGTGCACTCCACGCGTCAGAGCCCTCTGCGTATGCCACTGGGGTTTGCCCCCTCCAAACTTGCCTACTATGGCGAGGCAGCCGCTATATGATGTGACCAATTTGCATCCAGATGTCTGTTGGTCGCATTTTTCTTTTGCGATCCTTTTTGCCTCTTCAACGTTGTGTGCGTTCGAGGAAACACCGAACTCCTTACCTGAACCAACGTAAAAAGCCCCATAGAAGGCCTTGCTATCTGGAACAGGTACGCGTTTTGGCGGCACAACTATGGCCGCCGTGCGCTTTCGCTCGGCTTCCGCGTCTGCTTGCCGTTCGCGCTCCGCACTTGCGGCTGCCTCCGCCTCTTGGCGCCGTTCGGCTTCGAGGGCAGCACGCCGTTTCTTTGCCAACGCCACGAAATTGCCATCGGGGTACTTCCGCTCGTAGGCCAGGAACAATTCCGGCACATCGCTGTCGCGGATGCTTTCCCAAAAAGCGGTTTCCACCAAGCTAGGATCAGAACTCTTCGGGGCCGTCTTCCTTGGTTCCGCCAGTCGGGATGGTTGTGGCGGTTCGGCCAGCAAACGGGCGTACACATAGGCAATTCCGCCGTCATCCTGTGCGACCCGGAACCAATCGGCGCCCTTCACTTTGCCAGTCACGGTCACCCGCGTGCCGTGGGTCAGAAACCCCACCTTCGGGCTTTCGGCGTTAGGCTCGGCGCGCATATTTGCGTTCCTCACCGCGACAAAATCCATGTCCATGGAATCGATCTCGATTTTCTTCGGCGCCACCGGCGTAACCGTCCGTCCGTGTGATTCGGGTACCGTTTCCTTGCCTTCCGCTTTGGAAGCTTCATCCTTTCTCAGTACATCGCGCTTGAGCTTGGCAAGATCGGCAAACACCCCTTCCGGAAATTTACGTAAGTACGCCTCAAACATGGCCGGATCATCGGAGTCCTTAACCGACTTCCAAAACAACAATTCCGCCTCGCGCTCGTCGAATACCAGCTGCCGCTCCCGTTCTTTGGTTAACGGCGGCTTCCGGGATTGAGCCTCGACCGGGCGCTCGACAGCCCCTCCACCCTTGAAATTGGTCGGAACGAACAGGAACTCGCCGTTCGCGTGACCAGCCTCCCGGATATCTGCGTATTCCGGCGTCTGTGGCGCATTGAGCGCCACCGGACCGCGCAGGTGCTCGAAAAGTCTACGTCCTTCCAAGACATCGACGTTCTCGCGCAGGGCTCCAATAAAGGCGTTGGCGAACACCGAGTGACCGCCGCCGCCCTTGTCCACCACGGGTTCTAGACCACCCGAAGTCAACGCCGTGCGAGCCCTTTTTGCCGCCACTCTTTTCAGCCACGCCAGCCGTTCGGCGCCAACCCCCAGCTTCCCTCTGGGCCCCGTGTTAGCGTCCCTGAGTAACAGGAATCGGCCACCACCAAGACATGCTTCGCGCTCATCGCCCGAATTGTGTTGGTGATCGTATTGATGGATACCCAGCGGGCGACGTTGTTCAGTTCGGCGTCGACAGGAAGCCAATAGCCCTGATCAGAGGCAGCATCAAGGTCACCATGGCCTGCGTAATAGATTAGCAGATTGTCGTTTTCCGTGAGTTTGGAGCGCAGTTTGTTGAGCTCCGTAACGATGTCGTACCGTGTCGCGTTCCTCAACGTCGTCACTTCGAAACCGTATTTGTTGCGGAGGATATTGGAAACCCCTTCGGCGTCGTTTACCGCTTTCTCAAGGTGCTTGAGGTGCTGATGCTCATTATTTCCGATCACCAGGGCGAAATAGTTTCCCACAACGTCGGAAATTGCCTCGACGGCGATCTCTCTTCGTCTTACGGAAATCCGTTTTTCCTCAAGGATCTCGCCATCTGCGTCCTTAGCCACTAGTACGATCGTGGTTTTACCGAGAGGCAGGGTCTTGCGAACGCGGAACGATCCGTCGCGAGCAATTGCCACAGGCTTCCCGTCGGCGGACAGTGTCAACGCTGCAGTGGCCGTAACCTTGCCGTCAATGCTGACGGTCTCCTGATCCGTATTGACGCGCGAAGGTGCCTGGATGACTGGCCCATCGCCCGCGACTTGCGCCGCCGAGTCAATGGCGTACGCTGCCACCAGCAAAAGCGTCAACCCATATAAGACTTGCCAAGAAAGTCTCAAAAAAACCCCCATAGTCAAAAAATTATAGCAAGCCTAACTGAAAGGAGGCCAATTTATTTGGATCAGATCCCACCAATGCACAGCCGTCCCATCGTTCCGCTTCCGGATATTTCTCGGGGTTCCTACTAAGTAATATCTCACCCCAGCCAAATGGTATTGCCTATCAGGGAGGGGGCAGCGTTATGACTGTTCGGGTCAACTGCCGTCTAACTCGGCGAGCGGAGTTCATGTCCGCGAATCAATCCATCTCGGCCGTTGGGGCGACCGAGCACTTGCAGGAAAGAGCGCCATTAGAGAACAGAATGGATCAAACGATCAGGAAACAAAGCGGATCACACGAATTTTTTGACGCGTCTCGAAGGTGTCGCCGAATTCTTTGAAACGAACCGTCGGTTTTCGAGCAGCTTCAACAAATCGAAGGAACTGACGATTCCAACAACGATCTTCTCGTGGGTTACGACGACATGATGGATATTGTGTTTGCGCATGATCCTCGCCGCGACACTGGCGTCGTTGTAAGCTGGCACGACCGTTACGTTTTCCGACATGATTCTGCTAACTGGCGATTCGTCTTTCACTCGGCGCTTTATGTCAGAGGATGTGACAATACCGACCGCCTCGCCTATCGGCCCGACGACCGGGATCGCATGAATTTGGTTCCGATCCATAATGTCGCGCACATGTCCGACTTTTTGGTGTGGCTGCGCTGTTATGACGCGTTTTTCCATCAGATCTGCAATCTTAACCGTCACCCTGATCACTCCCTTATCCGATTTTTTCAAGGCGCCCTCGACTGGGCTAGGATCTCGCTGCGGGTGCTCTTGAGGCTAGTCGTTATCAACAATTTTCTCTTTGCGTTATGTCAACGTATCGATCGAGACAATCCACTAAGCTTCCAATTATCGGACCGGGAGAAAGACTGGCTGGTCAAGTCGAATTTCTCTCGGCAGTCGGAGTGAAATATGCCGATTCAGGGCTCGTTCGATCAGTGGATATTGGTCGAGGAAAAATCCCCAAGCCGGGCGAAGGTGGAGTACACGCCGGAACCTGGTTCGAGCTATTATTACGATTTGGAACATGGGGGTTCCGGATGTTATTCGGTTAGCCTTACTGCCTGGTATAGCTTGGCGGGTGACCCGCGCCGGAGAAGCCCTCTTCCCAACCGGGGCGTTACCGTAAACTCTGTGACCGGCGCCTCGAGAATTGCGGGCAAAATGGATTTTCCGGCTGAAGCGTTACGCAATAGCTGCGGTATACGTGTCGAGTGCGTTGGCAGCCCGTCAAATCGTCTCCTTAAGTATCAAGTCAAAATCAAGAAGCGAAATTGACAAGACAATCGTGGGGAAAATCACATTTCGATATACTTTCTGCGGAACGGCGAGTACGTGAACGGAATCAAAAATCAACAAACACCGACGCGACCGGAAATCGGAGGTTTGATTCGGACCGGGAAACTGCAAGCCGCTGTCAAACAGTTTAAGAAATGATTGAGCGACGATATTGGATCGGAAAAGAGCACGGGCTGCTATGCGCGAGCGACTGAAGAAACTTTACTACGGCGAAACCAGGGCCGCGCGTGTTTTCCGCTTTGGGCTACTCGCATTCGACCTGATAACAGTGCTCTTTTTCGTATTGTCCTCCGCTGTGGAGCCAAGTGGCGTGTGGTACGCCGCCGACTACCTAATCGCCTTCCTTCTTGTCGTGGATTACGTCGCCAGGGCGATTGTCGCCAATCGGTTTTGGCGCTTCGTCGGACAATTTACGTCAATCGCGGACTTGATCGTTATCGCTTCACTAATTGCACCGGCCATCATTCAAAACCTGGCGTTCCTGCGGGTTGTTCGCATGTTGAGATTATTGCGTTCCTATCACTTGCTTCGTGAATTGCGCGATATGTCGTCTTGGTTCAAGCGCAACGAGGCAGTCGTTGAATCTGCAACAAATCTCTTGGTCTTCGTTTTCGTCGTAACAGCTATCGTCTACGTGCTGGAAGGTGAGCGTAATCCAAACATCGACAATTATATGGACGCTCTCTATTTCACTGTCGCGACGCTGACGACTACAGGATTCGGAGACATAACCATGACCGATACCAGCGGGCGGGTACTTTCAGTGGTCATCATGGTCGTCGGCGTCGGGCTATTCCTACGGCTTGTGCAAACCATATTCCGACCAGTGAAGGTGGCATTTCCCTGCCCGGATTGCGGATTACGCCGTCACGATCCCGACGCCGTTCACTGTAAACATTGCGGACGCATCATCAAAATTCTCACAGAGGGCGAGTGGTAGAGCGCAAGGTTTTCAGTTCGGAGAATAATCTTTCAGATCGAAATTCCTTCATTCGCGATCCCACACCCTCAAGGACAATTCGTCAAACGGGCTTCGCGTAAGACAGCTAGCAAATCAGATTTCGATAAATCGTTGGCAGAACCATGGGTAAGCGAGTGGCATTTGAAATAATCGAATAGCCACCCAAGCCAAACGCGAATTTCAGATAGTCATGGGATTTTTTATCAATCGTGATGGCGAATGCCGCTATACCTTTTGCCCGGCATTCCTGAATGGCCTTGCGCGTATCTTCGATACCGTACCGTCCCTCGTAATTGTCAACATCGTTTGGCTTGCCATCGGTAACAAGGAGCAACAGGTGGGAATGGGACTCACGTTCACCAAGTTTCATCGCCGCGTACCGCAATGCTGCGCCGATCCTCGTGTAATAGCCTGGTCGCATTGCCGCGATGCGCTTGAAAACGGTCGCGTCCGTTGGTTCATCAAAAGCCTTCAAGGTATCAACACGTACGTAGCCGCGATTGCGCGAGCTGAACGAATAAACGGCGTGGTCATCTCCTGAAGCAGCGAGGCCATGTGCCATTACCGTGATCGCTTCCTTTTCCACATCCAGAACGCGGCGATTTTCCACCCAGCTATCTGTGGACATCGAAGAATCGACAAGCAACGCGACAGACAGACTGCGAACCCGCGCGGACATAGAGCAGTAGATCCTATCGGACCCCAAGCCAGTCGCGAGAAAATCAATTTTCGCGCTGACCAGTGCGTCTGTGTCGAGTTCGCCGCCATCAATTTGCCGTGTCAGGAATCCCCGCCTTTGGCGCAGACCTTCGAACTGACGGCTCACCTTACGAATGGTTTGCTGCATGTTTTTGTTGGGGCGCCATTGCTCACCCACCGTCGGTCCGATCTCTTCGAAAATCGCACAGTGGTTCAAATGATAGCGCCCGGCACGGTAATCCCACTCGGGAAGAGTGATTGGCGCACAACACGATCGTAAGTCTCTGTCCTGGGGCGATAGATCCAGATCCAAACGCAATCGTGTGATTGGCTTCTTTGAAATGTTTCCGATACTGATTTCGTCGAGATCGTCAATCGCTCGCTTTGCCTGCTTGTCATCATCATCTTGGGTCGGTCGATTGACGTCGAGCATTTCAGCCCAAGAAAGAATACGTTCAAAGCGATCGATGACGAATGGATCCCGGCGATTCGCCTGTTCGTTTCGTCGTTGCACACCACGACGCCTGCGAGCATCCCGAACGTCTTCTGCACAATTCCTCCGATCCAAATCGGAATCATCAGCCACATCTGTGCGACCGGAGATTTCGACGCGAAGGTCCCCCCAAACTGCGACCGGAAGAAATGATCGATAACTGCGGCTTACCGCCATTTCGTCTGTCGTCGGCGAACGATGTGACTGATGAATCCAAGCAGAAAGATCGCGATCTTTCGCGGCACCAACAAGCAGTGACTCGGTGATCAAACTTTCCAACAATGCTTCCTGCGCGGGAAGGCTACGCCGCGGGCGCCATATTAATATTTCGCGACAGAGCCGCGCATAAATCTCCCTCAGCCCGGGAAACCGAGCGCATACCTCAGCGCTCGTTGACCAGGCTCGACGTAAGAACGCAACGTCCCGCTGAATCGGTCCCTCGGACCAAATTTCAGGCAAAGCGGAGGCGTTCGCGAAATAGGCAACTAGCCAAAGATAAAGCTCGTGGTTGAATTAGCGGTGGGGGAATAGGTCGATAGCGTTTGGCAGCCTTACGCCTTGGCGATTTAAGAACGCGTTCGAGGTTCGATCTCCGTGTGAACCGAATCGGTCGAGCAAACTGCGACGATGACCAGACGCTTTCGGTGCGGTCCCCGCGATGGACATGCCACTTTCTCCGCCAAAACCTCGAAAGCAAACCCCGAGTGATTTTTGAAAGGATTCGAAGGTGACTTTCTCACTTGGAAAATGAGGAGTTCGCAGGCGACGGTCGGCCCAGCGGTGCCATAGTTTTCCCACCAACTCTTCGGGCTGAAATATTTGCCACACGGATGGCTATCCTATGGTCGCTCGCGCGATCTCCATGAGCCCAGCCTTGACGTCATCATCGTCCGATAATGGTTCGATCAGGGCACTGTGAATCGCATTGATCGGCGGTATTCCCGATCGAATAAGCGTGGCGCAGTAGACAAGTAGCCTTGTGGAAGCCCCTTCGTCGAGATCTTGGTTCTTAAGGGCACGAAAGCGCCACCCAAGATCGACCAAGCTTCGGCATTTCTCTAGCGGCAAGCCGCTCTCCGCAGAGACAATTTTCACTTCGCTTTCAGCTGGCGGAAAATCAAATGTTATCGCAAGGAAACGCTGGCGCGTGCTTGGCTTAAGGGATTTCAAAACATTCTGATAACCGGGATTGTAGGAGGCAACCAACATGAACGTCGATGGAGCCGTAATCGCCTCCCCAGTGCGCTCAAGGGGTAACACGCGGCGGTCATCGCTAAGTGGGTGCAAGACAACGGTAACGTCCTTGCGCGCCTCAACAATTTCATCGAGATAACAGATGGCTCCCTCACGCACCGCGCGGGTAAGCGGTCCGTCCGACCATATGGTTTCCCCACCCTTGAGAAGGAAACGCCCTGTGAGATCAGCGGCGGTCAAATCGTCGTGACAAGAAACCGTATAAAGAGGCCGCCCCATGCGCGCCGCCATATGGGCGACGAACCGAGTCTTACCGCATCCCGTTGGCCCTTTGAGTAACAGCGGCAGTTGGTGTCGAAACGCCGCTTCAAATACAACGCACTCATCGCCATTCGGAAGATAGTACGGCAGGTTTTCGTCGACAGTCGTACCTACGGTCGCAACGTCCATAAGTCCATCCGAATGCGCGAATATGTGCCGATCTAGGCTGGTGCGCGGACCCGGCGTGGTGCTACGCGTCGCCGGTCGCCGAACACCGCAGTCGCGTAAACGAAAAGTGCCACGCCAACTGCGAACACCAGACCGGCGCCCAACCGCATCCAGTAGAAGATTGCCAGATCGTCCTGAACTTCCATGTATCCAATTCCCATAACCCGTTGGAGGTGGGTTTGGACAACGCCGGCGAAAGTGAGTGTAAACGTCATGAATGTCATCGCCGAAGTCATTACCCAAAAACTCCACATATTGAGCATCTGGGAATATGGCTCGCAGCGGCGAATTGAGGGCATGGCGAAGGTAATAATTCCCAAATTCAACATTACATAGGCACCGAAAAACGCGAGGTGTCCGTGTGCGGCGGTAATCTGTGTCCCGTGACTGTAATAATTGACAGGAGCCAATGTGTGCATGAAACCCCATACGCCAGCGCCGAAAAACGCCATCACAGGGCATCCCAGTCCCCACAGCAGTGCGGCCTTGTTGGGATGATTGCGACCGCCTCGGTAAACCATCACGAACGAGAACACGACCATGGCAAAGAATGGCAAAACCTCAAGGGTCGAGAAGATGCTCCCGATCCACTGCCAGTAGCCGGGCGTGCCAATCCAGTAGTAATGATGTCCGGTGCCCAGCAGCCCCGAGAACAGTGCTAGACCGACAATAACGTAAAGCCATTTTTCGATAATTTCGCGATCGATTCCGGTCAGCTTAATCATAAGGAAAGCCAGCACCTTCAGTACGGATTGCAGG
>JAAXGF010000342.1 GCA_012267605.1 Alphaproteobacteria bacterium
CACTTATGGTTTGCGGGTGTACTTGGCAACGCCCCGCCTCCGAGGCGTTCTCCTGGCGTCCGCAGCGGCGGCTTTCGCTGGTGCCATGATTATCGTCAATACGGTTGTATTTATGCGGGAAATCCTCTCCAGGACCGAAGCCGACACAGCGGTTGCGCTCGCTGCCGCCGGAGGTGGATCGATGTTCGCCGCCCTCGCCTTGCCACGCTTGTTGACTTGGATTTCGCCGCGCGCCGTCATGTTGATGGGTGCGGTCGTGTGCGCTTCCCCGCTTGCGCTCAGTGCCCTATCGCTATCATTTGGCAGCATTTGTGCACTTTGGTTCACGATCGGCATGGGATCTTCGCTAGTACAGACTCCGGTTGGCCGGATTCTCGCCGCGTCCTGCCGCGAATCGGATCGTTCTGCCATATTTTCCGCCCATTTCGCGCTGTCCCACGCTTGTTGGCTCGCGGCTTATCCTTTGGCGGGATGGGTTGGTGGGCACAATGGACTCGCTGCGTGCGCCATTGTGCTGGCGGCTTGTGCGACGATTAGCGGGATTGGCGCCGCGCTGGCCTGGCCCGCGCGGGATAGTGTCGAACTGGAGCATCAGCATGAACCTATCGCGCACGAACACCATCACGTTCACGATGAACACCATCAGCATGATCACGACGGTGATGAAGCAATGGCACCGCACTCCCATCACCACGTGCATGAGCGGATTAGCCACCGCCATGCGTTTGTCATCGATCTTCACCATCCCCGCTGGCCGGGTTGAATTGGAGCCTCTTCAATATGTCATTTGAATTCATCGTCCTTTGCCTGTGCGGCGTGTTTTTCGGACGGGCTGTGCTGAGGCGTGGGTTGGGCCCCGGCGGTCGGCTCGACAAGATTCGCTCGGGCTGGTTGGAGAGAGATCGAGGCAGTCAGATGAAGCTGGCCATGACCGCTTCGCTCTCAGTCGCAGCGGTGCTAATCGTGGCGAAGTTCGTTGCTTGGCTGATGACTGGTTCGGTAAGCCTATTGGCCTCTTTCGTCGACACCGCACTGGACGCAATGACATCCCTGGTCAATTTTTTTGCTGTCCGTAGGTCCCTCAGGCCGGCGGATAGCCACTATCGATTTGGACATGGCAAGGCGGAACCTCTAGCCGGTTTGGTGAGGTCAATTTTCATCGCATTGACCGCCGCATTCTTGATTCGCGAAGCGTTCGATAGGTTGGCCGACCCACACGCAGTGGAACACGGCGTTATCGGCATCGCCGTCATGGCATTCGCCCTGGCGTGCATGGTCGGATTGGTGACATTCCAGCGCAGCGTGGTTCGGCGGACCGGTTCGACCGCGGTCGCGTCAGACGCTTTGCACTATGCCAGCCACGCCATGGTCAATGCCGGCGTCATCGTGTCATTGTTCCTCTCCAGCGAGCTTGGCTGGACCATGGCGGATCCCATCTTCGCCATGCTGATCACAGTGTATATCTTACGTAACGCCTGGCGTATCGGGCACAAGGCGTTTCAACAACTTATGGACAGAGAAGTCGGTGATTCCGAGCGAAACAGGATCAAACAGGCGATCCTCAGTACATCGATGGTCAAGGGTGTGCGTGATTTGCGTACCCGCCGGTCCGGATTGCGCGTTTTCGTCCAATGCCAACTGGTTCTCGATCCCAAGATTTCGATGCCCAAGGCATTCGCCGTGACTCAGGTGGTCAAGGCCCGTGTGCGAAAAATCCTACCGGATAGCGAGGTGATGGTTTGGCAAATTCCCGCATCGAACCCCCACCCATCGGGGGGTAGCAAGAAAAAAAGGCGGGTGTCACGGCGCGGAGCGCGGACGCCAACGGCGCAACAATAACGCGTTCGAAACCACACTCACGCTGCTCAACGCCATCGCACCGCCAGCGACAACGGGCCCAATCACACCAGCCACCGCGAGAAAGATGCCAACGACGTTATAGGCAAAGGCCCAAAACAAGTTTTGTTTGATCTTGACGTAGGTCGCCCATGAAATTTCGATGGTTTCAACAAGCTTCACAGGTGACGCGCTCATCAAAGTGACCCCCGCGGCTTCCAACGCGACATCGGTCCCGCTCCCCATGGCGATGCCGACATCAGCGGCCGCCAGGGCAGGGGCGTCGTTGACGCCGTCCCCGACCATGGCGACGGCATGGGCCGAGTTTTCCGATTGAGCCAGTTTGCGAAGCCGCTCGACCTTTGCGGCCTTTCTATCGGGAAGAACCTCCGCATGGACGTGGCTGATTCCGATTTCGCCAGCAACCATCTTCGCCGTGCGCCGGTTGTCGCCGGTCAGCATGACAGTGTTGATACCCCGGGCCTTGAGTTGGGTGACGGCCGAAACGGCATCGTCCCGGAGTCGGTCTCGGGCTGCAATCAGTCCCATCAGAGTGGCGCCTCTGTCGCCTTGGCGGGCGACCCACATGACCGTTTTCCCCTGCTTTTCCAGCGATTTGGCGCGCGCCTCGGCACGGCGAATGTTGATTTTGGCCTCGGCCATCAGTCGGCGGTTGCCGATCCAAGCCTTGCGCCCGTCGATCAAGGCGCTCAAACCGCGTCCGCCATGATTGCGGTATTCCTCCACCGGCATCGGCGATACATCCATTTCCGCCGCTCTGGCCAAAACACCTATTGCAAGCGGATGTCCGCTCCCCGCTTGCAGAGACGCAGCGACGCGAAGCAGGGCGGATTCATCACCGGCCAGGGCATCGACATCGGTCACCCCGGGACGCCCCTCAGTCAGAGTGCCGGTCTTGTCAAACACGACGGTACCTATTTTATGGGCTCGCTCCAAGGCCTCTGCGTCCTTGATCAATATGCCGCGCCGCGCCGCCACACCCGTTCCGACCATGATGGCCGCGGGCGTCGCTAGGCCCAAGGCGCAAGGGCACGCGACGACCAGTACCGACACCGCCGTAACCATAGACTCGGCAATGCCGATTCCTGCTGACAACCAAGCGACAAAGGTCAATCCGGCGACCGCAACGACCACCGGTACAAACACGGCGCTAACGCGATCGACCAGTCGTTGGACCGGCGCCTTGCTGGCCTGGGCGGTCTCGACCAGGCGGATGATTCTAGCCAGCACGGTTTCCGTGCCTACGGCGGTGACCCGGATGCGCAATAGCCCGGAACCATTGATGGCACCGCCGACCACGGGATCGCCGGGCGATTTTTCCACCGGTTGGCTTTCGCCGGTGATAAGCGATTCGTTCACGTCGCCAGTGCCGTGGATGACCACACCGTCGTTCGGCACCCTCTCGCCTGGCCGAATAACGACCGCATCGCCAGTGGCGACGTCGTCCACGGGAACTTCTATCGGTTTGCCGCCCCGTAGCACCCGCGCGGTGGCCGGGCGAAGCTGGCCCAGCGAGCGGATAACGGCATAGGTATTCCATTTCGCCCGGCCCTCTAGCCACTTGCCGAGCAATACCAAACTAATGACCATGCCGGAGGCTTCGAAATAGAGGTGATCACCACCGTATTGCGGCCAAAACAGCAAGAATACGCTGAGCCCGTAAGCGGCCGAAGTGCCCAGCGCAACCAGCAGGTCCATATTTCCTGTCTTCGCCTTGAGCGCGCGCCACGCGGCACCGTAGAACCGTCCGCCGAGGCCGAACTGAACCGGCGTTGCGAGAAGCAGCTGAAGCCAGCCTGAGAGGCGGAACTCGATGCCCAAAAATCCGGCCACCATTTGACCGAGCAACGGTGCCGTGAGGGTCGCTGCGAGTATTGCCGCGCCACGCTCGCGCTGGCTGCGTTCGCGGGCTTCGGATTCGGCGTCCTGCGCCTTGGCTCTCGCCCGATAACCCGCCTGCTGCACTGCGGCAATCAAGGCCGGTTCGTTTAAGGCCAGCCCTTTCACCCGAGCCGCGTCGCTGGCGAGATTCACCGAGACGTCGCTGACACCGGGTACCGAAGCAAGTGCGTGCTCCACCCGCCCGCTGCATGTCGCACAGGTCATGCCATCGATTTCAAGATCAACTGTGTGTGCGGGTACGCGAAATCCAGCGCGCCGGACGATGGCGGCAAGATCCTCCAAGCCCAGTGAAAGCGGATCGAATCGGACTTCGGCGCGTTCATTGGCCAAATTCACTTGGGCATTTGCGATCCCCAGTGCCTCTGCGAATGCACGTTCGACCCGCCCGACACAAGAAACGCACGTCATGCCTTCCACCGGGAGCGATATCGTTGTCAGGGGTTGGTCGTCGGGCATCGTGTACTCCTAGCTGTCGGCCGGCGGTCGAGCTGATGCCAATGTTTGGTCACGCATTGGCGAGGTCAAGTGCCGACGACGACAGTCTGATGTTGGCGCCCTATTTATTCGGGGTGGAGTCGAAGTCGACGCACAAGATGTTGTCGGGGGAGCAGATTTTCTTTGCCCACCGGCGCAGGCCCAGTTTTGCGACGGGATCGTTCTTGATTTCGTACAGCGGGTCATCATCAGCCTCAGTACCAGGGGACTTGCGGATGAGAAGCCAGTATTCGTCGAGCTGTCTGATAGCCTCCTCAACGTCTTCCGTCCCCACGTTCAGTCGAGGCACGGCCTTGAACTGCTCTACCACCGACTTGATCAAAACGCTTCGAGCGAACCTTATATTTTCCTCACCGGCTATCCGGCACATGATCTGCCGATGGATAGAATGAAGTTCCATCATCCGTTTAAAATAAAAATCCTCCTCGACCGTGGCCAGTTCATCGTCGTCCTTATCCACCATTGGGACGGAGGGCGGTTTGAATGGATTCTTGTCGATTTTCGGCGGCTCGTCGTAGGCGCTGGCATGCGTGGCCCCGATACCAACAAGTACAACAGCAACTGCCAATATTCGCCAGACCACCACCGTTTTCTCCTAAATTTTGGGAATTATATACTTGACCG
>JAAXGF010000131.1 GCA_012267605.1 Alphaproteobacteria bacterium
ACTTACACCACACGTCCGGGCTTCCGTCCTCGGATGGACGCCCCAGTCCGGCATAGATAAGAGCATCGGATAAGTCGGTACCGTCATGCAGCTCAACGCGGGCCAGCAGGCGATCAGTGTCTTCTTGGGTGTGGATGTTATTCAGCGTGACCCGCGCGCCACCTATAGCATTTTCCAAATATGCTTTTGCCTTTTCGGCCAATTCACGTTCAGCCGCACATTCTCCCTCAAATTTCGGGATATCGATGCCATCGAGGCTCACGTTCCTTTTACGATATGTGCCAAGCCGTACGTGCACCTGCACAGTAATCGTATCTCCATCGATGATACGGAGAACTTTGACCGACACGGGATCGGGCAATTTTTCAGCGGCGAGTGCCCAACTGGGCAACGCCAAAAACAGGCATGTAGCCGTAAAAAAGAGGTGGCGCATCGTTCGCCGCAAAATTCCGTTTCCTAAGCTTAGCCGTCGCGGGTCCGATTATTGCCAAATTGTACACTGGCCGAGAGCGCCACAGCAATGTGAGAGGACGTTCCGGGTATGAGGCGCGAGTACGAAGACTCCGTCGTTGACCCAATCCCAGCGGTAGGTGTACCGAACAGAGTATTGGCACTGCGAAACGGATTTGCTTGCTACCTATGAAAATATTCTGTTGGCGGGGGTAACACCAAACTCATCGATGTAGTTGGAGCGGGAGACGGGAATTGAACCCGCGACACCTAGCATGGCAAGCTAGTGCTCTACCCCTGAGCTACTCCCGCGCAAGTCTTCGATGTTTGAGCCGATATTCCTGCAAAGGCGGGGGCTTTGCAAGCGTGTTTGCCGAGGCCCACGAGCCGTTGGGCAGGCTAGCCCCCTTGAGATCACCATGACCGACGGATTCGGCAGCGTGAACCGTTTATGCCAACATGCACTAACTTAATCATGGAGAATTGGTATGCGATTGGGAATTCTGTCCGCCTTGCTTGGCGGCGCGTTGATCATTCCGCCACTTGGTTCCGCCGTTGCCGAAGGCGATCGGCCCTATGGTCATATGTTGGACCGTTTTGAAAGCATCGACGCCGATGGCGACGGTAAGATTACGCTAGACGACATCAAAGAGAGAAGGGCCGCAAGGTTCGCTGAAGCGGACGCCAATAGTGATGGCGACCTCAGCATCGCGGAACTAGAAGCGTTGATCGAGAAGCGGCGCAAGGAGTATTTGGCGCGTCGTCACGGGGGTCTCGATATCAATGGCGATGGCAAGGTGAGCGCCGAGGAATTTTCCGCTGGGGGCAACCATTGGTTCAACCGGGCGGACGTGAACAATGATGGTGTGGTGACCCGCGAAGAGTTGCGCCGCATCAAGTTCCACCACAAATCCTGAGCGAAGGCCCGTGCATGCCGTGTTTCACTCTGGAACGAATCCTCGTCGCGGACATCAAGGCTCAATTCGACGGCGTTTGAACGCGTATGCCGTCACCGACCTCGGACGTTCAAGCCGACGCAGCAATAATTCGCCGAGTGGCCGAAGGCGATGCACGGGCTTGCCGCCAGCTTGTCGACGAACTCTTGCCAGCGATCGTCGGCTTTTCGTACCGCATGCTCGGCGATGGCGGTGCGGCGGAGGACGTGGCCCAGGAGGCGTTTCTCAGGCTCTGGTGTCAAGCGCCAAAATGGCGTGCGGCGGCACGGGTGACGACGTGGTTGTACCGGGTGGCGCACAACCTGTGTATCGACCGCATTCGCGCGCGGCGCGATGTACCGGTGGCGGATGTTCCCGAGGTTGCCGACCCGGCGGATGGTCCTTTGATTCATCGCCACCGCCGGGAGGTCTCCGAATTGGTCGATGCTGCAATCGCGGGCCTTCCCGAACGGCAACGGGTGGCGATTACCCTGGTGCACTACCAGGAGCTCGGCAACCTGGGGGCGGCGGCTGTCATGGAAATTAGCGTTGAAGCTCTGGAATCACTGTTGGCCCGAGGTCGGCGGGCGCTGCGGAACACATTGTCCAAACAGCGTCGGGATCTGTTGGGTGATTTGAAATGACAGGGGCGGCATGACCGAGCGCAGAACCATGGATATCGCGCGGGCGCATCAACTGCTCGATGCCTATGGCGCCGACCCGGCCTGTTGGCCCGCGGCTGAACGGATCGCGTTGAGCGAATTCATCGCTGAGTCGCCGGAGGCTGCACGGGTCCGTGCCCGCGCTGCAACGCTTGACCATGTGTTGAATCAGGCTGGTACCTACGCGCCGTCGGATCGGGTGCGTGCGCAAATCCTCGCGGCGGCGCCAATTCGGTCCGACGACTGGCTCGATGGCATGCGCGCCGCATTTGGTTCGCTCTGGCGTCCGGCGGCGGTCCTCGCCTTCTCCTTGGTGGTCGGTATCGGATTGGGCATCATGAATCCGGTGTTTGAGCCCGAGGACGAAGAAATCGCGCTGTTGGTTTTGGGTCCCGGTTGGGATGAAACGCAATGATCACGCGCGTACACCACGGCGTATGGATCGTCCTCGTCGCTTCGCTGGCGGGAAACTTATTTCTCGGCGGCATGATGTTCTCGCGTTGGCTGGGTCACCACCAAGGGCACAATGATGGCCGCCCTTTCGCACTAATGCATCGCATGGCCGAGTTGGAGGGACCGGCCGGCGACGCTGTCCGGTCCCGCTACGGGCCCGAGATACACCGCAGTATCCAAGATATGCACCAGGCCCGCCGAGCTGTCCGTCGCGCCATGGCCGCGGACCCCTTCGATGCTGCAGCCCTGGAATCGGCTTTGAACAAAATGCGGCGTCAGACTGAGCGCACCCAAGCCAGCCTTCATGCGGCTCTGGCTGAGGTTGCGGTCCTGTTGCCAGCGGCCGAACGAAGAGAGTTATTCACTCGATTCGAGCGCCGCAGACCGCGTCCGAGTATGCCCGACGGTAGGAAGGTTCGACACGATAGCCTTCCGCATCCGCCTCGCTAGCCGTGTCGTTGAATGGGGCGTTAAGCGGGGGGACCTAGCGATACCGTTTGATTCGTCCGCTTTTTAAGCGCGACCAATAGGAATCAAGCTCGGTTTTGACGACTGGAAACAGAATGTAAAGACCGATGATATTGGCCACCGCCATGATAAAAACCGAGGAATCCGCAAAATCCACGACCGGTTTCAAGCTCATTGTGCAGCCAATAATGACGAAGCAGCAGTAGATGAGCTTGTAGATCATATCCATTGTACGGTTCTCGCCGAACAGATAGGCCCAACATTTCGAGCCGTAATAGGCCCACGACAACATGGTCGAGAAGGCAAATAGCATGATGGCCAGGGCGAGCACGTAGGGAAACCACCAGATCACGCTCTCGAAGGCCGCGGATGTCAGCGCAACGCCGCTCATACCGGCATTGGCGGAATAGGATCCAGTGATGATGATAACCAGGGCTGTCATCGTACAAATCACGACGGTGTCGATGAGGGGTTCGTAAAGAGCGACGATGCCCTCTGTAATCGGCTCTTTGGTCCGTACTGCCGAGTGCGCGATGGCGGCCGACCCAACGCCAGCCTCGTTCGAGAACGCGGCCCGCTTAAATCCCTGGACCAAGGCCCCGAGTACGCCACCGGCGACTCCTGGTGCGCTGAACGCGCCATCGATGATCGCCGCGAATGCGCCCGGTACCTTTTCAATATGGCCAATGATGATGACCAAAGCGGCGCCGACGTAAATGGCTGCCATAAGAGGCACAATCTTCTCTGTCACCTTGGCGATCGACTTAATTCCGCCGATGATGACGATTCCCAGCATGATCGCGAGGACGAATCCGAACAGCCAACCCTTGTCGGCCATGAAGCTCGCCTCGCCGCCGGTCACATTTACGAATTGGCGGAAGCACTGATTGGCTTGAAACATATTGCCGCCGCCTAACGCGCTCAAAAAGCAGCACGCGGCGTAAAATACCGCCAGCCCTTTTCCCAGGGTCGCAAGGTTTCGCTCGGCGAGCCCCTTACTCAGATAGTACATGGGACCGCCCGAAACCGAGCCATCGGCATACTCATTTCGGTACTTCACGCCCAGGGTGCACTCGGAAAACTTCAACGACATGCCCAAAACGCCCGAGACAATCATCCAAAAGGTCGCACCCGGACCGCCGACGGAAACAGCGATCGCGACGCCCGCGATATTGCCGAGCCCTACGGTTCCCGAGAGCGCCGTCGTAAGGGCCTGAAAATGCGAAACCTCTCCAGCATCCTTGGGATTTGAATAGTCTCCGCGAATCAGCTGGAAGGCATGTTTGAACGCGCGGATGTTGATGAATCGGAAGTAGACGGTGGCGATCAACGACGCGACGACCAACCAAAACACCATTAGCGGTACGGAAACGCCAAAAATAGGAACGGAAAAAAATACGATCCCCGACACGAACTTGGAGGTTGGCGCCACGACCTGGCTGATCTTTGCGTCAAGGTCGCTTAGGTCCCCCTCGGCAAGAACGAGCAATATAAAAATCAGTAAGACGACCCAAAGCGTGACGGAATTTTTCATTTAGCTGTCAAAATATTGTCCCCTTGGCCATCGGTACCCGCTTATCCGCCCGGAAGCAATCCAGCATTCGCGCTATCAGGGCGAAAGTTTCAGTGCACGACGGAGAGTACCGAGCGGAAACGGTATTTGTTTGCGTTGCTTAGAGGGAAGTGGCGTCACGTTCTTCAGGCCAGGCAAATTAATGAGAGACAACTATTCCGAGAATCTGATATGATATTCTCTCTATTTGACAGCTGGGGTTTAGGTGAGGTATATTAGTCTGTAATTTGACTAACCTGTTAAAGTAGTACGCTAGGTAAGTAGTGTTCGCGTAGAGTTAATCAAACTATTCTCTATCCTGGCTGAAATTTTCGTCCCATTTTCCCTATTAAATTGTTTGAACAGGAGGATGAGTGCCAATGAAGATCTTGGTTGCCGACGATCATTGGGTGGTCCGCGCGGGGTTGAAGCGACTTTTAAAGCGGTTGGAGGAAAATCCGGAGATTGTCGAAGCCAACGACTACGACGATGCCCTAGCGGCGGCGGATCAAAATAGCGATATAGACCTGATTCTCCTCGACTTAGTGATGCCCGGGCGCCAAGGGCTAGACGGTCTGCAGGAGATTCATAGTCGGGTCCCCGCGGTTCCTATCATCGTCATGTCGGTACTACAGGAAAGGCGCGACGTATTACGTGCCATCGAGCACGGGGCGATGGGCTATATTCCGAAGTCTTCTAACGGCGACGAAATCGTAAAGGTCGTTCGCCTGGTGCTGGATGGGGAAATTTGTCTCCCGAGAGCTTTATTGGAAAGAGCCCAGGCGACTGGGACGCGTATCGATAGCAGCGTGATTAAGACGGATACGCCGGCAGATGCGCCTGTGCCGCCGTTTACCAAGCGCCAAAAGGACGTACTCTACTTGCTTGCCGAGGGTATATCGAACCGGGATATCGCCCGTGAGCTGGGACTTTCCGAACATACGGTGCGAATTCACATATCCGCCATTCTGAGAACTCTCAAGATTACCAATCGAACCCAGGCGGCCCTGTTCGCGGCGGAGTATTTTGGACGGCGGCCGGGAAGCGCTCAAGACTGAACAATTCCAATTTGACCGTTCGATCTGACGGACTAAATACAGTCGCGCGGATCTAGGTCAATCGTCTCGGTAGGCCTTTTCACGCCTTTCGTGTCGTTCCTGAGCGTCGACGCTTAGTGTCGCGATAGGGCGGGCTTCAAGACGCTGGAGGGTAATTGGCTCTCCTGTCTCCACGCAGTAACCGTAACTCCCATCGTCAATTCTCAACAGCGCTTCGTCGATCTTGCTGATCAATTTCCGTTCGCGATCCCGCGCACGCAGTTCAAGAGACCGTTCGGTCTCTTGGGAGGCCCGGTCCGCAAAATCGGGCTGGGCCGCCGTATCCTCCTGCAAATGCAGGATTGTTTGGGAGGATTCCTGCAGCAGTTCAGATCGCCACCGCATGAGGCGCTGACGAAAATACTCAAGCTGCAACGGGCACATAAAGGGCTCGTTATTGGAAGGCTTATAACCTGGGGGCAGTGTAACCCGTGACACGTTGTTCACCATTTACGGAACCTCGGCGAGAGACGGGCGCAATTTATATTGCCGTCAGCCGATTGCCGCAAGACCTAGCCAAAGGTGATTTTGGGTCGTTGCCGAAAAAGCTAGGATTCGAAACCGAGCTTGGCCAGCTCCACGGCGGCTCGAAGCTCTATTTCTCTAAGGATTTCGGAGAGGCGGGGATCGGAAATCCTCACCTGGCCGTCGCGCACGCGGCGAAGTAGAAGCTCGAGTTCGTTCCGCGGCAAAACGCCAGTCAATAGGCCCAGGCGAATGTTCTCCAAATGATCCAGGAGTGCATTGCCATGTGCCAAGCCGCGGGAGCGTCCCTTCGTTGCGTCGGGTGTCGACTGAACCGCGAGCAAGGCTTCAATCGATTCCATCGGCGCGGCGGGCCCTAGCGACGCGGCCGCCGCGGTTTCCTTGGGGATTCGGCTCGCAAAATCCGTGTCGCCTCTTACCCGGCGCGAACGACCAGCCGAGGTCATGCCGATTGCACCGGTGCCAGTTATCTTCATCTCAAACAATTCGAAGCAGCAAGTGCCGCCATTGTTTCATCCAGCCTTGATGTCTGTCCGAAGACGCGCTCCGATATTTCCTTGGTTCGGGTCGCCGCCACGATTTTTCGAACGGACGAATACGACTGTGAAGAAGATCGATGGCTCGGGTTAAGATTTGTTAAATTGCTTCCCTCGCCTCGGCAACATTTTCCCGGCACTTGGTAGTGGTTGCCCACCGTGCCCGTGCCCCGGCCATCCGAAATACCCAAAAAATTTTGGAGAATGCTTTTTGATCAATGAGATAGGAGGATTCTCCCTGTTTGGCACGAATTTCGCTTTTCCTGGACTGAGTAACGAAACGAATTCTCATCGTTCGACGAGAGAATCACGGGAAGCGCGATGCCATGACACATGTAATTGGAGACAAAGGACAGCGTACTAAGCAAGGTTCGCGCATCATCGGTCCGGCGATTGCCATGCTCTCCGCTGTTCTATTTCTTGTTTGTGTATCCGATCAAAGCGTCAACACCATGTCCCGGATCAAGGATATCGCTAGTTTCGAAGGCGTGCGCGATAACATGCTTGTCGGCTATGGCCTGGTCGTTGGCCTAAACGGGACCGGAGACCGCCTGAACAACTCTCCTTTTACCCAGCAGACCTTGATTGGCATGCTGGAGCGCCTTGGCGTCAATACCCGTGAGCTGAATCTTAACACGCGGAATGTGGCTGCAGTCATGGTGACCGCCACCCTGGCGCCGTTCGCACGGCACGGTAGCCGCATCGACGCCACGATAAGTGCCTTGGGTGATGCCACTAATCTCTTGGGCGGGTCATTGCTGGTGACTCCGCTGATGGGTGCGGACGGCGAGATTTACGCGGTCGCACAGGGTCAAATCGTGGTCGGGGGATTCACGGCGGTCGGTGCCTCGGGAAGCACGATTACCAAGGGGGTGCCGACCAGCGGTCGAATTCCCAACGGCGCCATCGTTGAACGCGAGGTCGATTTTCAGCTCGCCGCACTCACCCACGTCAACATCGGTTTGAATAACCCCGACTTCACCACCGCGCGCCGTGTGGCACAAGCCATCAACGCGTTGCACGGCGAGCCCGCCGCCCGCGCGATCGACCCCGCGACCGTGCGACTCACCGTACCCGAACGGTATCATTCGAATGTCGCCGCGTTGCTGACCGACATCGAGCAGCTGCGGGTCACACCCGACCAGCCGGCGCGCATTGTTATCGATGAGCAGTCTGGCGTCATTGTCACGGGCGAAAACGTCCGTATCAGCACGGTCGCCATCGGCCAGGGCAACCTCACCATTCGCATAACGGAAGCGCCGCAAGTTTCGCAGCCAGGTCCCTTCGCGCCAGAAGGTGCGGAAACCACGGAAGTTCAGCGAACCGACCTCGCCATTGATGATGGCGCCGGTAATCGCATGACGATCGTGGAATCTGGGGTCAGCTTGCAGTCGCTGATTGAAGGATTGAACGCTTTGGGCATTGGTCCACGGGATATGATCACCATTCTGCAGACTATCAAAGCCGCTGGGGCGCTTCAGGCCGAGATCGAGGTGCTATGATGATTGGTCTCGAGGCAACCTTTGCCGCCAAGCTTTCTTCCCCCGATCCCAAGCGCGCGCTTGGTGAAGCTGGCAATGATCCTAAGGCCATTCGCCGCGTCGCCGAGGAGTTTGAAGCGGTCTTCCTGGGCGAAGTGATCGACCAAATGTTCGCTGGTATCCCCACTGACGGAGAGTTCGGTGGCGGACATGCCGAAGGCGTCTACCGTTCGATGTTGAGCCAGGAGTACGCGAAGCTCATCGCTGCAAAGGGCGGGATTGGGGTTGCCGATGCGGTAGAGCGCGAAATTCTAAAAATGCAGGAAGAGGCAAGCTGATGAGCGATTCTCTCCGCGTGAAGAGCCTGATCGAAGTCACCAAGAGCCTTTCCGCGCTTGTTCAGTCGGAGATTGATTTGTTGCGGGGCCACCAGCCAGAGGGTCTGGGCGCTATACAGGATGAGAAAGCGCGACTAAGCGCGCGCTACGCTTCCGCCATCGATGAAGCGCGACGTGCTGAGTCGGTGGCAAAAGTGGAACCCAGTTTACGCGATGGACTGCGCGCCGCGACGAAGGCGCTGGCCGACCGGGTCGCGCAAAACCTCCGCCTAGTTACGGCCGCCAAATCCGTCAACAGAACCATGGTCAAGGCAATTCACGACGCTGTGGTCGGCGAACGCGTCGCACCTCCCGGATACGCGCCGAACGGTCGCCTTGAACTCGCGGCCCGCGGTGGTTCGCCGTTCGCAATCACTTTCGATCAACGGATCTGACATGACCTTAGGCGTGTCGCTTCAGACCGCGCTCAGCGGTATCCAGGCTACCCAGATTGGCCTTAGCGTCGGCTCGCAAAACGTCGCCAACGCAAATACCCCCGGCTATACACGTAAGGCCGCCGAATTTGAAAATGTTACGATTGCCGGTTTGGGCGCCGGGGTGAGCATTAGCAACGTCAATCGCGTAGTCAATATTTTTCTCAGCAAGGCGTTACGTGAGCAACGCTCCGATCTGGGCGCAGTCGACGCTTCGGCAAAATTCTTCGAGCAAATTCAGTTGGGATTTGGCACAACCGCGAGCGACAGTACTTTGTCAGCCGATTTGGCGCGACTGAGTACAACCATCGAGGCTCTGTCGAATCTACCCGAGGATGCCGCGCTGCGTTTCGATGTCGTTGACGTAGCAAACTCACTCGCAAGAAATATCCGTGATTTGGCCGCGAGCGTTCAGCAACTTCGGGGCGATGCTGATGCGCAAATCAAAGACGCAATCGACGTCATCAACCGCAATGTCGAGGTGGTTGCCGACATAAATGCCGATATCGTCGCTGCCAATAATGTCGGCGCTCCGGTGGGTGAGCTCGAGGACGCCCGCGACAGGGCCCTCGACAGAATCGCGGAGCGAATCGACATCACATTATTCTCCCGTGACGACGGTCGAATTTCGGTCTTGACCGGGGGCGGTCAGGCCCTGCTGGATACCGCCGTGAATAAGCTTGATTATTCACCGGCCACGTCATTCACGCCGATAACGACGTTCAATCCCATCACCATCGTGCCCGCGGACCCGGTTCTAGCCGCAAGCGGCGCTGGCGTAACTCTGGTTACGGGGGGTGATAGTAGTGCCGTCGTCAGCCAAATTAGCTCGGGCAAACTGAAGGGACTTCTGGACATCCGGGACGGCACGCTCCCCAATCTGGGGGATCAGCTTGACACCCTCAGCAACATTGTGCGGGATGAATTCAATCGAATTCATAATCGGGGCACCAGTTTTCCGCCACCAAATGCTCTAACCGGCACCCGCACCGTGTCGCTCGTGGACCCATTTGCCGGCACCGGATCGGTTCGGCTCGCGGTGGTCGACGCCAATGGCGATCTCACCAACACCGCACTTGATCTCGATCTTACGACAGTGACGACGGTCAATGAATTGGTGACAGCGTTGAACGATCCAGCGACCGGGCTGATTGGTGCCACAGCAAGCGTGTCGGTAGATGGGAATCTCGTTATCGCGGCTAACGACCCGGCGAACGGAATTTCAATAAACGAGGATACCAGCCAAGTAAGTGGATTTGGGTTTTCCCATTTCTTCGGTCTCAATGACCTATTTGTTGGCGCCGAATCTTCGACAATAGCGGTACGCCAGGAAATTCTCGACAATCCGAGTTTGGTCGCTACGGCTCGGCTGAGCCTGACAGCGGATGTCGTTCCGATGGCAGATCCGACAGCGATCACGATCGGCGACAACCGAACCGTTCAAGAACTCGCTGCGCTCAGCACGACAGCATTCGGATTTGCTGCCGTTGGCGGGCTTCCAAGCGGGAATTTCACCGTTGAAGAATATGCCGCCAACATCCTCAAGCTGAACTCGGTTCAGGCGGCCAGTACCGCCGAAAACCAGAATCTTCAACAGACGCTTTTCGACGACCTCGATTTCCGAAACGCCTCGTTCAGCGGCGTCAACGTCGACGAGGAATTGGCGAACCTCGTTACCCTGCAAAACGCGTTCAACGCCTCATCCCGAGTGTTCTCGATCGCTGCGGAGATGCTCGAGGAACTGATCGACCTTATCAGCTAGGAGCAGTCAATGTCGTTACGAGTCGCCAATTTGGCTCAGCATAATTTCACGCTCAACCGAGCGCTTGACACCCAGTCGCGTTTGCAGGATTTGCAGGCGCAAATTGCCACCGGTCGAAAATCCCTTACTTACGCCGGCATTAGCGCTGACGCGAGCCAGCTCGTTTCCTTGGAGGGGCAGCTAACGCGCATGCAACAGTACCAAGAGGGCAATATCTTGGTCGATCAGCGTTTATCCCGTATGGATGCGGCGATTAGCACGATCTTCGATTCGATGCTGGCGTTGCGTTCGCTGCTTCAACAGGAGCTAAACGCTCCCTCGACCGGCAACGTGCCCCTAGCCGACGAGGCACAAAACCATCTCGACACGGTTGTTAGCCAGCTCAATCTGAAGGTTAACGGGCGAGTCCTTTTCGCCGGCTCCAAAACGACAACACAGCCGGTGCAGACGCCACCGCCGGATCCTTCGGTTTTTGGCGTACCTGAAGCCAACTATTACGATGGCGATGCCGTTGAACTCACCGCGCGCATCGCCGAGGACCGAGAAGTTCGCTACGGCGTAACGGCTGACCGACTCGCATTCCAGGAAGCAATCGGTGCTCTCCAGGCAGCCATCGAAGGCGACAATACGGACGATCCGGTGTTGGTGGATGCGGCGCTTGGGCTGACGGTCAACGCAATCGATGCACTGCCAGAGATTCGCAGCGAAATTGGCGCCGTTCAACTGAGCATCGCCGGCCAGAACAAACGTCATGAGGATTTTCTCGTGTTCACCGAAAACGTCGTTAGCAACATCGAAAATGTCGATGTGCCATCGGCCGTATTGCGGCTGGCGTCTGAGGAAACGTTGCTCGAGGCGTCGTATCTGACGTTGGTGCGGGTCGGCAACCTGACTCTCGCGGACTTCTTGAGATGATCGGAACCGGGAAGTCCGCATTAACTTGGCGGGGATACTTGCCCTGCCTCAACGCGGCAAGCGACTGGATGTTCTTCCGTTACGGGCCGGCGATCAAACTTTTTTGAAAACGTTAACCTAGAAGGAATACGGAAATGGATCACACGAATAGCGCTGCCGCCAGCGAGGTCACTCATGAAGACCCTCGCTACGTAGGCCCCCCAATGGAAGGCGCCGCCACAATCGTCGTCCAAAGTCGATTTGGACCATTGGAGATTGATCCCGCAAAGGCGGTTCTGTTCGAAAATGGACTATTCGGCTTTTCCGATTGCCGAAGATTCGCACTCACCGAGCTCAACAGCCCAGGTTACCCGCACCTCAAAGTGCTGCAGTGTCTGGACGATACAGAGGTTGCGTTCCTCGTACTGCCGTTGGGTCCAACAAACGCGCTTATTGAACGGCCGGACATTGTTGCGGCCTGCGATTCGATCGGTATGGCGGAGGATGACTTGGGGATATTGGTCATGGTCACGATCCGAGCTACGGAGAAGGGGCCGAGCATTTCCGCAAATCTTTGCGCCCCGCTGCTCATCGATACCGCCTCAAGACTTGGTATCCAGTACGTTTTGTCGAGCGAGAAATACCCGATCCGCTATCCTCTCTAG
>JAAXGF010000179.1 GCA_012267605.1 Alphaproteobacteria bacterium
GGATCAGACCTGGGCAGTTACGCCTTATCTTCGAACGAAAGCCCCGTCTGGAGTGCTGGAAAGGCTTCCTCGATGTACTCGACAATGGCGTCGGAATCGAACAGGGCTTTCCCATAATCGGTAATCAAAACCGGAACTTGGCCGAATGGCGAAATTTCGAGGAACCACTCAGATTTGTCGCTCAGGCTGATGTATTCAAGCTCGTAGGCTATGCTCTTGGCGTCGAGCAAAGCCGTGACGCGGTGAACGAACGGGCAGATCTCGAAGCTGACGATTTTCATGGACAGGACTCCTAGCATTTTTGGTTTGTGGACGAGGCTTGATTGATGCAGGGATGGGGATATATTATTCTTATCTCAATATTTCAAGAGATATTGAGATATGAATGAGCAACAGATTCTCGACATGCTCGGTGCGCTTTCTCAGCAGACCCGCTTGCGTATCGTCAGGTATCTGGTTCAGTGCGGTGCAAACGGCGCGTCAGCGGGCGATGTCGGAAAGCAAGTTGAAGCGACCTCCTCGCGCGCTTCCTTTCACCTTTCAGCACTGGAGCATGCGGGCGTGATCTCGTCCGAACGCCAATCGCGGAAAATTATCTATCGCGCGAATCTCCCAAATCTCGGTAGCCTGATTTCTTTCCTTCTCAATGATTGTTGTGACAACCATCCAGACATACTGGCGTGCTGTGCTGGCAAAAAGGAATGCTGTTGAATTTGCCAAGTTTGGCCAATAATCCCAGTGCGCTGGGCGCGCACCCAAGTGGTTGGTTTTAAACCCCCCACACACGAATTCGCATCAGCGAGAATCGCCGTACCAAGGTTTCGGTATTCGTGCGGAGAGACCTGGACATAACACCAAACGAATGCTGAAAATCCTTGCCCTAGCCGCCACCGTTTTTTTTTGCGACTACGTTCGTGCACGGCGCGGAAGCGTCGTTTGGCGAGGAAGGCGCCAGCACCTTGGGCATTGCACGTGAATTCGACCGATTGGTCAATTTGCTTGGCGACGATGTCCTGCGTGACATGGTTTGCCGTTTATCCTCCGAGCGGTACACACCTGCCCGCCTGTGCTCCGCGCTCAGCCTACCTGAAGGCCAGGTGCTGCGTCGAATTAACGCCCTGCGCAGATGGGGACTTGTGCGCCTTGTCCGCCGCGACTCGGGAACGTCCATCGTTGAACCGCTTCCCGGCGCTGGCGTACATACTCTGAAGCGTTGGACTGACAAATACTGTTTCTTGGGCAATTCCTGCGGTGAGCGCAGTTACAAGCCGTCGAACAACCTCAAAGCAAGGGACGTAGGGATGGCTAATTTGCACGATGTGCGCTGGGATGAGCTTCCGGTTCCCGACGACGACGGAGGCGCCAATCACCTAATCGGAATGCATCTCCCGAACCATCGGTTGATGAGCACCTCGGGAACCGAAGTCGACTTATCGGCATTGGAGGGTCTTAGTGTCGTGTACGCCTATCCATTGACAGGTAGGCCCGACAAGCCATTGCCGGATGGTTGGGACGTGATACCAGGAGCGCGAGATTGCACCCCGCAATCGTGTTCTTTCCGGGACCACATCGATGAACTTAAAAAGCTCGGAGTTGCGTATTTTTGGTCTTTCGACACAAGATACGGAGTACCAGCGCGAGGCTGTTGAACTCCTTCATCTACCCTTCGAACTTTTGTCGGATGCTGATCTCTTGTTCGCCAAGGAGATGAACCTTCCGACGTTCGAGGTTGAAGGAAAAATCGTTCTAAAACGACTAACAATGGTGATCAATGAAGGGCAAATCACCCACTATTTCTATCCCGTTTTCCCGCCCGACCGAAGTGCACAAGACGTGGTGGACTGGTTGACGCGTGAAGGGCGATAGTCTTCGGCTCTTGATGCGGTGGACGGCTCCTTCCACCGACTTCGCGATGTGTGAAAGTGCGGTGTCCAATTTATGGTCCGCGAACGACCAAAAATGGCTTGGGGCAGCCATGGCGAGGCGTCGTCAATCACTGCCGCTTAGGTTCCCTGAGCTGACATGCTTGTCGAAATCGGCCACAATACCCCGACGAGCTGCTGATAATTCAACGCTCCCTCAGAGTAACGAGACTCACTCAAAATCGATTGAGTCGAACTATACGAAAATGGCGATTCCGAGAATTAAACCAAGAACGATAACCCGCCATATTGCGGATTGAGAATCCGTATCCATGGTGCTTACCCCAGTTCCGTCGCCGCATATTCCAAGGTTACGACATCGAGACTCGGGAGCCATGACATCGATCAAACGGGAAAATATTTTCCGAATTGTCGCTGCACCAAAATGAAACTGCAGAGAGCTCCGCTGGTGGCAAATTCCAGTCATCTCGGGCTACGGTCAAATGCGTCCCCTTCGGCCCCATGACCTGACGATGCAGAGTTTTTCGACCGGGTAAGCCTCGAGTGCGGTGGTCACGAGCAGTGCCGAAACTCGTCTCAGGCGCCGTTCACGCGTGTGGCAGAGAATGCCGTAATTGGACTTTTCCCGGAACGATCCGCCCTCTATTTTAGCCGCTTCTCTTATTGGAGCGGTTTCGGGTGAATAGCGCATCGAACGGCGAAAGGCTTTTCTACGCGGCGACCTGTTAGACGGATTTCCCCTGCCCTGAGACGCGGGACGAAATTTCCGAACGTACCGCGCGGATGTGTGAGATTGTTGAAAACACGATCGTCGGCTACGAGCCGTTCTTTGACGTGCGCTTGTTGGCGTTACCCGAATTTGCCCATGCCGCCCCAATCCACGACAGCGTCGAAAAACTGAGAGACCGTTTGGCTATTCCCGTACCTAACCCGACTTCCGCAAC
>JAAXGF010000337.1 GCA_012267605.1 Alphaproteobacteria bacterium
GGGCGGCGGACGGCGCATCGGATGACGATGTGGATGCAGCCGGCGGTTTCGGGGATGGGGCGGAGGTGTCGGACGATGGTGCGGCGGGGAGTCGAGCCGGTGGGCGGGGATTGGCGATGCAGAACTTCCTGACGTTCTTGTAGAAGCCGATGTAGCTGCCGGAAATGCGGCCTTCGGCTTTTAGCTCATCATAGATCGATTTAAGCGGGCGCCCCTCGGCGAGTGCCACCATGATCTGGCTCCGCAACGCAATAACCTCGGCGCGGGCACTGCCCCATGAGGAAGAGCAAGGTTCTTTTAGCGATTCCTTGTAGCTTTTGACGTGTTCACGAAACGCTTTGTATGTGACTGATATGCGGCCGTCCTTTCTGAACTTATTAAAAATCGCTTTGACCGATTGAGCAGACTCCAATTCGTTGCAGACATCATCTTGCAAATTTTTAAATTCGACATGCGCCCGGCCCCAATTTTGGCCCATCTTCCTCACCAATCTTGACTTTGCTGAAAGGATCCACCTACAGTAAAGATTGTAGTGTTGAGTCAGGGGCAGGTTTTAACTTCCGAGATGCCATCCCGTCCCACATCACCACGCATCATGCGTTGCCACCACGGTGTGTTATGGCGAACATCGGAAGACTGCATTTCCTGACCAACCAAAATTTTGTCATCCGACGGATTGAATTTCCGTTCTGCTGCGTCACCGCTGACGCTGGAGAACATGAGAAGAATGGCGAGTAGAATTGATGCTGGCTTCGTCAGACGGGCAAGGACCCGCGTCATTGGCGGCCGGAAATTCTTATACGCGGAATCTCTTGTCCATGCTGGATAGCTTGGTGCGTTCCTCATCGATCCGAATTCGCATTAAAATGAAAGGATCAGATCGAAGTACGCGCGCCAATCCATGATGTCCTCGCGGTCCGTCACCGGAGCCTCATAGCCTGCACCAATCTGAATGTGCTTGTTGAAGCGGTAGCGCGCGCCGCCCGCGATTGTCATCACGGTTCCGGAGTCCGTGCTGCCAAAATTCACTAGATCGATACCCTCGAAATTGACTGGCGTCCGGTTGCCATCGTCGATCGTTGTGAATCCGTTGAATTCGACTACTGGATAGAAATTGGGAAAAAGCTCGTAGTCGGCGTGGACGGCGTAATGGAACATCGATGAATCATGGTCACCGTCCAAGGCGAGATTAGCACCCAGGCTGCCTTGAAAGCCGAGTTTCCCGAACGCCCTTGCGCCAGTAATAAATAGGTCCATAAGTCCGTTCCCGTCGCCCTGTAGGGATATGTCGGCGGGCGCGATCGAGGCCATGGGAATCTCGTATTCGAAGCCCAGAGTGAGAATTTCGTCTCTCTCCGGCCGGGAGATGACCGCGTATTTGAGGCCGACGGAAATATTGATGAGACCTTCTTCGTCGGGAAGAACCTCGTCGAACTGCAAGTCAGCGTAACCATCTTTGGTGGCGATGAACCCCAGACGCTCTGTGAGGGCGAAGCGCACTTCATTTCCGAAAATGTTGATTTGACCGCCGCGGGTCAGGAAATCCTCGGGAATCTTGTTGTGAAGAACAAGCGAGCGACTTTCGGTCGTGATGTAGGGCGTTTCGTTGAGAATCAAGTTTGAAATCGGCGGCACATAGCGCGTATGGCCACCCTCGACAAATGAGCCGCGCGGCTCGTACCAACCGAACCAAGACTCCTCCTCCGCCAACGCCGAATGCGAGAATGTTAATGCAACGGCCAAAACTCCCAAGCATATGCAAGCACTTGCGATATCGCATAAGCCAGGAGCATAGGGCGGAGATCTACTTGTTGTAGGCGAGGAATTTCGTGTTTGCTTTGTGGCCCCTATCGTCCTGGCTAAGTTCCCAACGTAAGTAATTGTTAGAGAAATGCAGGAATTTTCCGAGATTCTGTAATAATGATTCGGTCGGATCATCACACAACCTCCTGAAAAAATAGCGATTAAGCCAACGATTTCGTTTATGTAGCGACTGATTACACTGGGTATAATCCTCCATATCTTCGCAATTTGATAATTGCATCCGACGCATATGACCGCATTGATTTATGTCATTTACTGAGAAGTTAATTTATGAACGTTTTTACTTCTTAGTTTCCTAACCGCCCCTATCTTGCAACGGCTGTCGCCGCCATTCGCGCCGGTTGCACGTCGAACAATCCCAATTTGTTAGAC
Source organism: Alphaproteobacteria bacterium (assembly GCA_012267605.1). Classification (GTDB taxonomy): domain Bacteria; phylum Pseudomonadota; class Alphaproteobacteria; order JAAXGF01; family JAAXGF01; genus JAAXGF01. The sequence goes on from JAAXGF010000337.1 coordinate 2,197, forward strand.
TGTGGGTTTCTTTTGGCTTCTTGTGCCCGAAACGCGTCGCTACAGGGGCGCCGATTCTCTTATTCGGGAGAGCGAGGCGACCGCCCAATGAGACGACCGACCACGAAACTTGTTCCGGTAGCAGGTCTACCGTGATCTCCTTCGCACGGTTGCAAGCCGAAAGCTCAAACGTTAATGATCAGTGATGTTGGCGTTTTCGAATTTTGTCGACCGTGCCGCCGAGCGAACGGGCGGCACCAAGGCCCTTGAACAACTGCTTCCCCGCGCCAAGAGCGATAAGGCTCTGCGGGCTGTAGACGACAGCACGTATTTGACACAAATACCATTTAGGCTTCCTTACTATATTAACTATCTGTATTTACAGTAATTTTTGTTTCCGTCGTCTCTGTAGTAAGCAAATCGTAAGCGGATTGGGGTGGGAATCCGCGCGTTGCGGCGCGGTGCTGTCGATGGAACCCGCCTATTGCCGCGTATCCGTATAGAACTGGCAGCAATTCAGTGCCAAGCGCTGCTTGGTCGGTGCGGACATCCGCTCTTTTCCCCTAAGTGCCGTGTCGTTGCAGCCCCGGGGGGGCCGAGAGCGAAGCTTGGTCGGACACACCGACCGTCGACATCGCCATGCGCGTGGGCTACCGGACGCTCGACGGCTCCTAGGATCGGGGAGTTCGATCGGCCCTCGGACGTCTATGGTTTCGCCTGGCGTCCAGAAAGGCAGGAATCTGTCGTGAATCATCGGGTACCCCAGCAATTGCCCTTTTGACCGGTGCGGACGAACTCGGGGCGGAGGCTTCGAAAGCCCCTTTCCTTGGGAAAGCCTGCAGAAGCCAACAGAGTGGATTTCTGATGACGCCGCCGACCTCGTCATCCCAGTCTGGACAGAGCTTGAAGATTGGAACGGCAAGATGTGGGATGCTCCATGAAGATGCGCTGTCACGTCGAAGAGAAGGTTGCGAATTTTGACCTATGAATATGGCAAGCCGCTGATCGGGATGGCATTGGGCGATCAACGGTTGTTTCCTGGCGTCGATTCCGATTGGGAGACCCACTGGGAGCCGTTGCGACCCGATGCAACTGCCACCCTATGGCGGTACATGAGCATTGCGAAGTTCTGTTCCCTGCTGGAACGTCGGGAGCTCTTTTTCTCTTTGGTCGGGGACATGGAGGACAGGTACGAGGGGTTCATTTGCCCGCCGCCACCACGCAACAGGGGAGACCGTCTCCACCAAGCGGAATCCACCGGTCGGAACCTGCTCCACAAGATCGCTCGGAGCGCCTTGATAAACTGCTGGACGAAGTCCAACTACGAGTCCGCGCTGATGTGGGAATCGTACGCCGGCACAGAGGGGGTAGCGATCCGCACCACGTTTGAGAATTTGCAGGAGGCAATCCGCTCGGATTCCGAATTGCCGATCACCTTCGGACAAGTCAAGTATGTCAACTACCTCCAACGGAACGTGCCCAGGTTCGGTTGGGCTCCGCTTTTCCATAAGCGGATGGAGTACCGCGGCGAGGAAGAGGTACGTGCACTGTTACCCGGACCACCATGGTAAGACAGCGTTACCGACCCAACAGGTTCAGATATTCGGCTCGATCCGGACGTCATGGAACAGCGAGGCCGGTATGTACGTGTTGATCTAGACATCCTTGTAAAGGATGTCGTAGTGTCGCCGCATGCCGCGCCGTGGTTCGCGGAAGTCGTGAAATCGGTCGTGCGACGGTCTGAGGTCGACGCGTGTGTAGCGCCTTCCGCAATTTAGTTGGTTGGATGCTGCAGGGTGCGAGTGGAGGAGGTGCCGCATGACCGTTCCGCCAGCACTTGGCACCGAACTGCTGCCAATTTTATGCCGCCATCCCCGAGTACCGTACCGTTCGATAAACGGCCCCTGTAGACCCGCAATCGCCCGATTGCTCCATTGACCGAGTACGCTCGGACACTGCTCTGCCCCACCTCTCGAAGGACGGAGCGCGCACACGTTGGTGTCCTTCGTTGCTCTCTGACCGAAAGTTGCACCGAGCCTCAAGAGACCGCACAGCAGAAGCGTGCAGCTTCAGGTCTTTCAGCGTTATGCTCCGGCAGTTTCCATGTCCGGTGACCTCTCGCTTTCTTCTTCGCTTTCGGCTTCCGGCACAACGCCAGCAAGAAATCTCTGATACTTGTCCTGGAGATGCTGTAGTGCAGTATCGTTATCGACTTGGTGCTCTAACTTTTCCTGGAAGAACTGGAGACGTGCCTTGTTTTCTTCGATGACCTGCCCCCACGTCTTGATGCCAACCGAGATATTGCCTTTCGAGGAAATCACGCCGCTCTCGCTCTCACCCATCCTGTAGACGCCGTAGTCATCCACGTCATCCGAAATCGCCCAGAACGTCCACTTCACGCCGTTCACTATCCTAAACCGTTCGTCATTTGCAACGCTGATCGCATACTTCTCGACCTGCGTGACCTCCTCATCGCCGACCTTAACCCGACTTCCGCAACTCAGGGGTTGCGAAGATGCTAACCCAT
>JAAXGF010000144.1 GCA_012267605.1 Alphaproteobacteria bacterium
GGCGATACCTTCCTGGGCGGCGAGGACTTCGACAAGCTCGTTATCGACTATCTGGCTGATGAATTTAAGAAAGAAAATGGGGGCCAGATCGATCTGCGGGAAGACGGCCTGGCACTGCAGCGTCTAAAAGAAGCGGCGGAAAAGGCAAAGGTCGAGCTTTCCAGCGCCATGCAAACGGAGATCAATCTACCGTTCATCACGGCCGACGCTTCCGGTCCGAAACATCTGGCCATCAAGCTGACCCGGGCCAAGCTCGAGGCGCTGGTAGACGATCTCATCAAGCGCACCGTAGAGCCCTGCAAACTGGCGCTTAAGGATGCGGGCTTAAGCGCGGGCGAAATCGATGAAGTAATTATGGTTGGCGGGATGTCCCGCATGCCGAAAGTCATCGAGACGGTGAAGAATTTCTTTGGCCGCGAGCCTGGAAAGAGCGTTAACCCCGACGAGGTCGTGGCCATCGGCGCCGCCATTCAGGGTGCGGTTCTGAAAGGCGACGTAAAGGACGTGTTGTTGCTCGACGTAACGCCGTTGAGCATGGGAATTGAGACATTGGGCGGCGTATTTACCCGCTTGATCGATCGCAACACCACCATCCCAACGCGTAAGAGCCAGGTGTTCTCTACCGCCGACGACAATCAGAACGCCGTGACCATTAGGGTATTCCAAGGTGAGCGGGAAATGGCGGCAGACAACAAACTGCTTGGGCAATTCGATTTGGTCGGAATTCCGTCGGCCCCCCGCGGCGTCCCACAAATCGAAGTGTCGTTCGATATCGATGCCGACGGCATTGTTAACGTCTCGGCCAAGGACAAGGCAACCGGCAAGGAGCAACAGATTCGAATTCAGGCTTCTGGCGGGCTGTCAGATTCGGATATCGAGCGCATGGTCAAGGAGGCGGAGCAGCATTCTGAAGACGACCGCAAACGGCGGGAGTTGGTCGAGGCCCGAAATCATGCTGACGGTCTCATCCACAGCACTGAGAGCAGTCTCAAGGAATTCGGCGATAAGGCTACTGACGCCAATCGCGTAGCCGTGGAGGAAGCTTTGACGGCATTGAAGAGCGCGCGGGATGGCGATGATCTGGACGAGCTCAAGGCTAAGACCGACGCGCTTTCTCAGGCGGCCATGAAGTTGGGTGAGGAAATGTACAAGGCTCAGCAGGCCGAGCAGTCCGCGAACGCGGAGGCCGAGCCCGCCCAAGAACCGGGTGGTTCTGAAGGGCCGGAAGACAATGTTGTCGATGCGGAATTCGAGGAGGTTGACGACGACAAAAAGAGCAAATCCGCTTGAGCCGCGACGTGATGTCGCCGAGCGGGAGCTGACCCGTGGCCAAGGACGACTACTATCAGACGTTAGGCGTTGATCGTCAGGCAGGTAAGGACGACATCAAGAAAGCCTACCGGCAATTGGCGATGAAATATCACCCGGATCGAAATCCGGGCGATAAGCAAGCCGAACAAAAATTCAAGGACGTAAGCGAAGCGTACGAGGTCCTTAAGGACGACGAAAAGCGCGCGGCGTATAACCGGCTTGGCCATGCCGCGTTCCAGCAAGGTGGGCAACAAGGCGGATTCGACTTTAACTTTACCTCGAGTTTCGCTGATGTATTTGACGACCTGTTCGGCGAGTTTACCGGAGGCCGGCGGGGCGGCGGCGGTAGCGGGCGCGGCACCGATTTGCGCTACAAATTCGAGGTTTCCCTTGAAGAGGCATATAGCGGGAAACAGGCCACGATACGTGTGCCAACATCCGTCGCTTGCGAATCTTGTAATGGCAGCGGTGCCGCGGCGGGTGCTGGACCGACCGCGTGTCCGACCTGTGGTGGCGCTGGCAAGATCCGTTCAACCCAGGGCTTCTTTACCGTTGAGAGAACCTGCGCGGCCTGTCGAGGCGCAGGCAAGGTGATCAAGAATCCCTGCAAGGAGTGCGGAGGCAACGGCCGTGTCCGGCGGGAGAAAACGCTATCGGTGAACATACCTGCGGGTGTCGAAGATGGCACGCGCATTCGCCTTGCGGGCGAAGGCGAGGCCGGTATGCGTGGTGCGCCACCCGGCGATCTCTACGTATTTCTCGAGGTAAAGGCACACCGAATTTTTCAAAGGGACGGGGCGAATATTTATTGCCGCGTGCCGATCCCCATGACCACGGCTGCCTTGGGCGGCAACATCGAGGTGCCAGCCATCGACGGTTCGCGCGCGCGCGTTTCCATTCCCGCGGGTACCCAATCTGGTCACCAGTTCCGTCTCAAAGGCAAAGGTATGAAAGTCATGCGCAGCGCCGGTCGTGGCGACATGTATATTCAGGCCTTGGTCGAAACGCCTGCAAATCTGAGCAAGCAGCAACAGGAAATCCTGCGCCAGTTCGAAAACGCTGGCGGCAAGCAAACCAGTCCTGAATCTGAAGGCTTCTTTTCCAAGGTTAAGGAGCTCTGGGAAGACCTGCGCGAGTAGCGGTGGCGTCATGGACATGAAGATCGGTGTCGTCGGTTGCGCCGGCCGCATGGGGCGAAGTCTAGTGCGACGGATTCATGACACCGAGAGGTGTGTTGTCGCGGGAGGCATTGAAATCGCTGGACATGCCGAAGCCGGCCGGGACATAGGTGAGCTCGCCGGCGTTGGCCGCCTGGGCTTGACCGTCAGCGAGGATGCCCGCGCGCTATTCGCTGAATCCGATGCAGTTCTCGAATTTAGCACGCCGGTCGCAACCGCCACCCACGCCGCCGTGGCGGCGGAAACCGGTACTGTGCATGTCATCGGCACAACGGGACTGAACCCCGACGAAACCAACGAGCTTCACACCGCGGCGGAACGTGTGGCGATTGTTTGGGCCCCCAACATGAGCGTCGCAGTAAACTTGCTGCTCCACCTGTCTGAACAGGTCTCCGCTATTTTGGATGCCGACTACGACGTCGAGATCGTCGAGATGCACCACCGTTACAAGATCGATGCGCCGTCCGGAACCGCTTTGGCCCTCGGCCAGGCTGCCGCTCGGGGACGAGGTGTCGAATTCGAAGACGTCGCCGTTCGCGGTCGTGATGGGCTCACTGGTGCCAGGCCCCGCGGTGCCATAGGGTTGTCTGCGCTGCGCGGAGGTGACGTGGTCGGTGAACACAGCGTCATCTTTGCCGCCAACGGCGAACGTCTTGAGCTCACCCATCGGGCTGCAAGCCGCGATACTTTTTCCCGTGGTGCTGTTCGCGCTGCGCTTTGGGCAAGTGGAAAACCTCCTGGTCTCTACGGCATGAAAGACGTACTGGGCAGGTAGTTAAACAATCCTATTTGCGCTTGCACAGATGTTCGGCTTCGCCAGACTTTCGGTCCAATTGCGACGCTGCAATGGTCTGGTCTTGCTTGGAAAAAGCAGGCCGTTCGGTCGCTATTCGATTGCCGAGACGAGATTGCCGGATTAACGGAACCCGTCACTACTATAATGGTCAATATTCTCGGCCCAATAATAAATCTATTTGTTGCCCAGTTTACCTATGATCCCCCGGAAAAAATAGCGAATTGATAAAATACTAACATAAACCGTCCATTTTATAGTTGGATACGCTCCTAATCCTTGACGTGCAAAGTATAGGCCGTCGCGGAAACGACCGCTTTGGACGAGCTCCTCCGCAATATGTTTCAACGTATAACCGTTTTGCCTTTTGCAAAAGGCGCGAATCGAAGAGTGTTTTGCAAATAAACTTGATTTTTGAAATAAATATGACTGAGATAGGTGTTTTTGCATTAACGATACAGAAGTCGATAGATTTATTTTTTCGACGCATCGGGAATATTATGTCGAGATATGTATTCCGGAGAATATACTATGTTTTCCGCCTGGTCGATCAATCTCTAACGGAATTTCCTAGTTACG
>JAAXGF010000255.1 GCA_012267605.1 Alphaproteobacteria bacterium
GCGTAACTCAGTGGATGCGCTGCCAAGGGGAAGGTGTTGTCGTGCGGCCGTCCCGAAGCCAATGAGCCGCTCCACCTTCGTGTAATATGGTTCTAGGTCGGCGTAGTCGATGGGCCAGTCGGCCGCTACGCCGAAGCGGGTGCGCATTTTCATCGCCGCCGGATTCATCCGGTGAGCCTCACCGGTAAAGTGCAAGGTCGAACCGCCCAAGCCGACGACATGACGATAGCCCCAGACCCTGCGAGTATTTTCCGGATTGAACGGACCGAAAACCCGGTTCCAGGAACGTAAGGAATCCCATTTTGGCTCAAGCTCCTGTAGGGGTGCGAAACTCTGCCGATCCGCAATGGGAACCTTTTCAGGAAAGCGGGTTTTCTCCCAGTCGTCTTGATCAAGACGGTAGTCGCTCAGTGGGTCGTAGGCGGGGCCGGCCTCGAGCAGTAGAACCTTGAGCCCTCGACGGGTGAGCGCCCAGGCGCAAGCACCACCCCCGGCACCCGAACCGATGACGACAACGTCGGTCGTCCCCCCCTGGGATTCGGCTTCGGCCATCAGGGTTCCGCCTTGGGTGGCGGTTTATCGTGATCGGGAAACCCGTTCGGCTGGGGCGGGCCGCCATAGCCCAGGGAAAGCCATGCCGTCGGCTGCCCGTAGTAGTTGCGGAAGGCCCTGCGGCGTACGTGTTCAAAGAACTCGCGGGGAAGTGTTTTCCGCTCAGCCTGGGCGGCTCGGCTAACCAAGGCTTCGCGCTGTTCCTGTCCGAGCCCGACGAAATTGACTCCGCCAAGGGCGCGCGCCTCTGTATCGAGCCACCGGCAGCCACCGTGCAAAAGCCGGGCGAATGGTTCTTGTGATCGTGCTTGTGCCAGCAGCTCCTGATCGACCTCAAGTTCGACGGCACTCGGGCCGCAGGAGTCGGCTGGCAACAGGGTGTTCAAGAAAGTTGGAAAGGACGAGAGCGGGTCTCGCTGGGCCGTGATCGGTGCCGCCCACGCTTGCGCTCGTTGCCATAGGGCCGCCACGGCCGAAGCCGCAAGGCCGAGAAAGGTTCGACGTCGAAGAGGCATCAGCTAATCGCCCTCAGCTCGGTTGGATCGGAGACTAGAGGAAACCTTCATTCCGATGGTACCGTGTATTTCCCATGTTGCGAACCACAAGATTCTCAAACCCTTGGTGCAAAAATTTCTACGGGACGGAACAGCCCACCCGCACGTCCCGTTCCAGAACAATACGAACTCGCGGTTTGCGGATCATCGTGGCGGCGGGTTTGGTTTTCGTTACGTTGAACTCTGCTGCCTTGGCCGAGGAGGGCAAATCAAAATCGGCCGATCAAATCCGCGTCGAGGAAATGCGTGCGAATGCCACGGCGTTGGGTGAGGCCGGCCGGCTCGAAGAGGCGGTCAGGGCGACCGAGCAGGTGGTCGCGTTCAGCGAGAAAACCTTCGGTCCACAGCATCCTGAATTCGCCCATAGCCTAACGGCGCTTGGGTATCTTTTGGAGGAAGTAGGGCGCCCTGACGGGGCGGTGGCACTTTACCGGCGGGCCCTCGAAATCCGTATTGATAACTATGGGCGGGAGCACCCCGACGTCGCGGAAAGTCTCAATGACCTGGGTATCGTCGCCGACATGCAAGGTCGCTTCGGAAAAGCGGCGGAATATTATGGTCAAGCGGTAGACATATGGTTGCGGACTCTGGGGTTGGATCACGAGGACGTGGCGGTTGGGTCGAGCAATCTTGCCGCCGTCCTGCGAGAATTGGGACGCCACGACGAGGCCGAAGAGCTACTCGATCGGGCAGTCGAAATCTACCGACGCATTCAGGGGTTTGATTCCCTAGACGAGGCTGAGGCGCTTATCTCGTTAGGGGAACTCTACGCCGAGAGTGAAAGGCCCGAAGATGCGCTTACCGCGTTTCGCGACGCCCTCGCCATTCGCGAAAAAGTACTAGGATCGGAACACGCCGACACGTCGACAGTAGTTTACCAGATCGCCGCCTTGCTTGAGCGGCTTGGTCGCAGGGAGGATGCCGAACCCCTTTACCGCCGGGTGCTTGCAATTGATGAAAAAGTGTTCGGTGCGGACCATGCCAACGTGGCAGCCGATTTGCGGAATCTCGGTATCCTATATCGGGATATGGGTCGGCTAAATATTTCCGAGGCCTATCTCAATCGATCGCTCGCGGCTCTCGAAGGCCGCCTCGGTCCGGATCACCTTGAGGTCGCTGCGCGGCTCGATGACATAGCCGGTCTCTATCTCCGAATGTTTCGCCTGACAGAGGTCACGCCGCTGTATAAGCGCAGCCTCGAAATCCGCCAAGCGAACCTCGATGCCGGCGATCCTGAGATCGCGCAAAATCTCACGCGTCTGGGCGCCACGCTGAATGCGGTGGCACGTTCCGCGGAAGCGGCGTCCTATCTGCAGCGTGCCCTCGACTTACGTGTGAAAGAACTCGGTCCCGACCACCCGGGAATCGCGGTCAATCTTACCTATCATGCCGAAGCACAGCGAGCAAACGGGTACTACGAAGAAGCTGAATCGCTGTTACGGCGGGCGATGGAAATCTTGGAGAATTCAACCGGTCAAGGTGGCACGGCTCTGGCCGATACCATCAGCGTTCTCGCGAAGTTGCACAAGGACCTTGGTCGTCACGACGAAGCATTGGCGTTGCTGGAACGTGCCCTAGGCATTGTGGAGGCGATTGAGGGCGTGGATACCGAGCGTGCGGCGACGGTCGCCAACAATCTGGCCGTCATTCTTGCCGCTGAGGGGCGCTACGAAGAGGCAGAAAACTATCACCTTCAGGGCTTGGCAATTCTTGAAAAACGCTATGGTGAGGAGCATCCGAACTTTGCCCGAACGCTGAACAATATCGCCGAGCTCCGCACCAAACAGGGACGATACGCTGATGCCGAGCCTGGTTTCGTCCAAGCGCTTGGCATCCTGGAAAGGGCCTTTGGGACGGAAAGTCATGAAGTTGCCCTAACGCTTGATCACCTTGGCAATCTGTATCGCTTACAGGGACGCTACGACAAAGCGGAGGCTCTCTTGCTTCCCTCGATCACGATCGAAGAGAACATCCAAGGGGCAAATCACCGCGATATCGCGCGTGGCCTAAACAATTTGGCGAGCGTCTACGCAGCGCAAGAACGTTATGAAGATGCCGAACCGCTCCTCGCCCGGTCGGTGGAGATCATGGAAACTACGTTTGGCGAACATCCGGAAGTCGCCCAGGCCATCAATAATTTAGCCGAGGTCAACAACGTACTTGGTAATACCGATGCAGCAGAATCCTTGTTCAGGCAGGCCGCCGCGATGACCCGCTCCACCTTGGGCAAGGACCATCCCGGATTGGCCATACCGCTTAACAATTTGGCCGCCCTGCTCGTCAGTCGGGGCGCGCATGATGAGGCCATCGAATTGTACCGCCAGGCGTTTGCTCTTTTCGAGGTTGCCTTGGGCCCCTCACATCCCAAGGTGGCGACTGTGCTCAACAATCTCGCGGCGGCGTTATTCTTACGGCAAGAATTTGATGAAGCCTTGGCAGCGGCGCGGCGCGCCTCGAATATTCTGCGGCTACGATTTGGACGGGTTGGTGATCTGCGAACTTCCGGCTTGGTGGACGAGCAGCGCACCCGCGAGGCTGATTTTTTGTTTCACGTTCGGTTGCTTTTTCATCTCAGGACCCAGGAGGGATACGATCAAGAGGCACTGCGTGCCGAGGCCTTTGAGGTAGCTCAGCTCGCGCGGACGTCCACCACCGCAATGGCCTTGGCGCGCATGGGCGCTCGCTTTGCCGCCGGCAGCGACGACCTGGCTGATTTGGTCAGACAACGTCAGGACGCCTTGGAACGCGGGCATCGTATCGACACTGACCTGGTGGCGAATTTCAGCATGCGCGACCGTGACCGCGCGACCGAAGAAGACATGCGCAAAGAGCTGAAAGCCATCGATTCCCGGGTGGCTAATCTCGACGCGTTGCTGGCGTCGGATTTTCCTCAGTATGCCGAACTCGCGAGTCCCCAGCTGCTCGCCATGAGCGACGTTCAAACTTTGTTGGCTCCGGACGAGGCGATGATCAGCTTTCTTATTGGCGAGGATGAATCATATGTTTGGACCTTAACCCACGATCTCGCCGAAATGGTCGCCGTGGACATCGGGCGAGAGGAACTCGAGAAGGCGGTTCGACAACTTCGTCGGCCCCTTCAATGGAGCGGACGGTTGCGACGATTCCCGGTCGACGAAGCCCTTAGGCTTTACAGAATGTTAATCGCGCCAGCGCAGCACATGTTGACCGAAGTCCGCCATGTCTTCGTCGTACCAGATGGTTCGCTGCGAAGCCTGCCGCTGGGCGTACTGGTGACGGAGGACATGGTTGATGGGGGTGGCGAGTATCGCGATGTGCCTTGGCTGGCCAGGAAATATGCCACGACCGTGTTGCCATCGGTTTCATCACTACGAGCTCTCCGGGTGTTCGCCGCTCGTACCCGGGCCGCAAAGCCCTTCATCGGATTTGGCGACCCCATTCTCGATGGCGACCCAGGCGGCCCAAGGGGGATAGAGGTCGCCGAGCTGATGACTCGCGGTCATTTGGCCGACGTGGAAAAAGTGCGCAATCTCGCCAGCCTGCCGAACACCGCGGACGAACTCTTGACCGTGGCGGCATCGCTCGGGGCGCAATCCGACGACGTCCATCTCCGCGAAGCGGCAACGGAGACGGTGGTCAGGGAGACGGACTTGACCGACTACCGCGTGGTGACCTTCGCTACCCACGCGCTGACCGCTGGAGATTTTGCTGGGGAACTGGCTGAACCTGCGCTCGTGTTGACGCCGCCGGACCAGGCGAGTAGGCGGGATGATGGATTGTTGACCGCCAGCGAAGTTGCGCAGCTGAACCTCAACGCTGATTGGGTTGTGCTCTCGGCCTGCAACACCGCCGCGGCAGACGGGACTCCGGGAGCGGAAGGATTGTCCGGCTTAGCCAAGGCATTTTTTTATGCCGGCAGCCGCGCCTTGTTAGTCTCTCATTGGTCGGTGGAAACTGTCTCGGCCCAGCGCTTGACCACAGGAATGTTCGCTGCGTTGCTGGAGAATCCAGAACCTGGGCGGTCGGAGGCCTTGCGACTCGCCATGCTGGCACTAATGGAGGACGAGCGAACACCGTATTTCGCTCACCCACTGTTTTGGGCACCTTTTACCGTCGTTGGCGAAGGAGGAAACTATCAGGGGAGCTCATAAGTACGATGACTCCAATTTCTTGAGTGTCTGGGTGTAGCAGGTTGAGTTCAAATAGAATTTTCGCTTCAAACTGCCTTCCCGGAGCGACGCTAACAGTTCAAGAAGTATTGGCTCTATCCTTAATGCATTTTTGCCGCTGTCTATGATGATTGGGAGTTCGACAAAAGCGCGAGAATGTTGACAATTGGTTTCAGCTGAGGATTTTCGAAATGTCGTGTAGCGCCGGCTACGTATTACCAGTACGCGAAATCGATATCGGGGGTGTAGACATTCGCGAAAAAAGGGTAGTACTGTGAATCTGAGCTGAAATTGTTAGAAAGCTGTGATTCTACAGTCCCGGTAAGATACCTGGATGTCTCTGGAATTCGGTACGTTTGGGCAAAAAATGAGCGATGCCCGTGTACGCGTCTGATAACGCAATATAATACTGGATTTCTCCGCTCGCGGAGCGCAGCGGCGACGGACTTTTCAGAAGGCCTACGCTATTTTACTTAAGAATTTAAAGGCACAAAATTTAACCCAGGCCGCACGCACTGGTTTAGAAAGGGAGGAGAGGATAATGGCTGATGAAGATGCTGCAAAGGCACCAGAGTGCAAAGGAAAATGCGATCACGTAAAGCGTACTGTCAAGATTGAGGCGGCACTGATTTCAGCACCCGCTGATCCCGATAAAGCGGACGCCGCGAAAGAGGCGCTTAGCAACGAAGTGAGGTCGAAGTATGAATATGAATGGACGCCCGACGAGTTGTGTGGTGCTGGTTGCGTTTGCCGTTTCATAGACGAGGGCGAAGAGGTTTTTTCGGAAGAAAGGATCGAAACGTACTCAGACGTACCCGTGTTTGAAAAAAAGTTGTAACTGCCCAGGTCTGATCCC
>JAAXGF010000284.1 GCA_012267605.1 Alphaproteobacteria bacterium
AGTTGCGGAAGTCGGGCTAAATCTGTTCCCCGTGGATTGATAGATACGAAAACGGCCCGCCGGAGGCGGGCCGCTGATAAACGAAAATCTGTGCAATGTTTTGGGGAGCTAGAGCGTCCCGTTCTGCCGGCGACGCCGCATCCACCCGACGCCCACCAAACCCGCGCTAAACAGGCCGAGGGTCGCAGGTTCCGGAATGGTGGTATCACCGACGATATCGTCGATTCCGCCCGACCCCTTGAACTCAACCACTAACAACCTGACATCGTCCTGATTGAGTTGGACGGTGGTGTAAGTGTTGGGACTGTCGCCACCCGTATCCGGCGTAAAGATAGAGGCAAGCAGATTATTAAATTGGTCATACAGCAGAATTTCAGTGTTGTCGTTGTTGTTATTTTCGTTGTTCTCGATGTCAAAGATATTGAGAGATTCGAGGAACACGTCAGTGGTGAATTCGAGAATCATCTGACCGGTGATCTGGTTGCCCTCGTCGTCAGGCTCTTGACAAATACCGCCATCTGGGTTGCCGCAATGAGCGGGGTTTGCCGACGAGAATCCGTTATTGGACAGGTCGTCCTGAATAATGAGTATCTTCCCGGGGTCAATATCCGGCCCTCCACCGAATGTATCGGTGAAGTTCGCCCATAAATCGTTGTCGGCGGTATTAACACCAGGTGTGGTATCGAATATCACCCCCACGTCGCCCGCGACAAGCTGGCTCGTGTCGTGGGTGTTATTCACCCCGGTTACATCCTCGGTGCCCGACTGGTTGAGGCCGACATTGTAATTGTCGGCGAATATCGATACACCCACACTCGTACTGGCACCGGGAATTTGACCTGCGAGACCAGAATCCGTCAGCTGTCCATTCGATATGACAGCACCATTGCCGAATTGTTCAAAATCGATAACCCAGGCCCGGGCATCGGTTCCCGCCATGAGCGCGACCGAAACGGCCGCACCCGCGAATAGCGATTTCATATTTTTTAACCTCATTGCACAAACTTTCCTTCCGAAGATGCGCCCTTTGGGCGGATGCCGAATCACCCCTCTGGCAGATACTATTCTTTCAGCCCTATCTTTCAATCTCGTTACCACTCGTTGACCCAACCAATCTCGACGTCGTTCAACTCTGACCAAGTCAGGCCGTTAGCTCCTTTACACTCCCCTAAGCGACGTACCGCGAATTGGCCAAATTCTCAACAATTTTGCACTGCGTCTCTTCCGTCTCCCGCGTTCACAGCCCGCTGAAGCGGTGCCGCGAATTGATCGAATAATGTCACACGACATCGATCACTACTAAAATACGCAAGTCTCATGCCATCGAAGTGAAATGATTTGATTCCAATAGGTTAGACAAAATCGGCCCGATCGCACTGTATCGAACTGTAAAGGATTCCGACGGGTTTATGGGTTTAATTCACGCTGCGACCCCCAAGATTCCCTAAGATATCTATATTTTTCAAAGGGTTAGGGAAAGCCAACCAGTGTAAAGAATTCCGACATGTGTCTTGGCATCAGAAGATAAGGTGCCTCACACCCAGCCAATTTCCGTTCCCAAAACTCGGATATCGACGTACCCCAATCATGAGATGCTAAGGGGCCCATGAGATGCAGCACCAAACCATCCATGCGTGTCACGGAGGTGCTCTACAACTAATTGTATATTGGATTTGCCTCTGCCCGTACCATGAACAGCAATTGAAACAATATGATAGATGGTTAATGTGCGTGAGCGAGTCGCATTTTTCAAACAACCATGCTCTTCAACCGAAGGTAATATCCAATCTGGTCACGTCGCTGGCTTTATCGGTTTCCCACAAATACTGGAGAGGAAATTCAGTCGAGTACGAAGGTGTCGGAATATTTTACAGTCGGAGACTGATCGGTCGGTTTTCCTGGGTCCGCAATCAGTATTCGACCTCGCCTTCGGAACTCAAGGCGATATCGATCAGCTTCTCGGCGCGTGGTGACAAATCGAGGCGGCGAACCTCATCGCGGCTTCTCTGCGACATCTGTTTCCACGTTGAGCGAACGAAGGTTATGACTTTTTCATCCGGTTGGTTGGCCACGAGTTCCTCAAATTCGTATTCAAAAAATACGATGTCGTATACGTCGCGCACGTCCTGACCATCTCCGTCCGTGCGCCAATAGTATTCTGTAATCAGGTCGGTCGTCTCGGCAATTTCCTCGTCGCCATACCCCGCCTCAACGAGAATCTCGGTAATTTTTTTGGAGTGATGTTTTCCTAGGGCCTCGCGCCATTTGTGGTACCCATCGGGGTTTAATGAGTAATTCTCCCTCAGAATTGTCCATGCATCTATACGCAGGGCGCGAACAGCGATGCGGACTGGATCACTACTGTGCGGCGACAGATAATCCAACCAAGCGCTACGTCGTGCGGACAAAAGCAATTCGCGTGGGTATTCCAGTCCGGCATCGAAGATTTTACGTGGATCGGTTATGTTGATCACGTCGATTTGCTTGATCGCCGCGCTAAATCGGAGCGAGTCACCTTCTTCCCCAACAAACGTCGGATATATCCCGGCGTCTTTACGATCGGCCGTGTTTTTCTCAGGCCGGTCTTTTTGGGGACCCGGGTTGGCGACGGTTCTCCCGCAAGCGTCGCCGTCGGCGCAATATTTTAGGCCCCAACGGTGCAAGGTTCTTTCGCCGATGCCAGGAATCGGCTCCACGATCATGTGCCCGCTTGCACCTGGAATTAAACGCACCAATCCCCAACTACGCAATTCATTGATGCGCGGCATTATTTGCTCTCTCGACAAGTTGAGTGCCCGGCCAAGTGACTGCGGTGTGTACCTTTCGAACGCAACGCGACATACCAGCTCACGAAGAACATCGTCGCCGAGCATCGTTACCAAATGGCCAAATTCCTGTGCCACGCCGTAGGTACTGCCGAGACCGTCGAAACCGGTGTGGCTGATGATTTCGGTACGCGAAGGACTAGCGACGAAAACTGCAATTAGAACAATCGCGGGCCGCAACGCCTTGCGTAGCGCTATACAAGGTATCTTCGGATATCCTTTCCAATTGCCCATTGGGTACTTCCCGGCCACGTGTACGAATTTCATTTGTTGACCATACATCAATATATATCGCGTTCCGTGGTCTGAGCGACCCTCGTATATTAATTGGGTTGGTGTAAATGGGATGTCTACAGCGGAGGGCTGACGGCCTTTGTAGGGATCGAGCCGCGACGAATTGTGTTCGCTCTAACGACCCACCGTTCACTTTGGGAGGCCATCTAAAGAATCTCCGTTGCGCAAACGGAAGCAAATTCTTAGGTGTGTAAAAGGGAAACCGCTCAGACATGGGAATTCGTCCGCAAAGTGCCGAAAAGGAAGCGGTATGGAAGTTTCGAATACGGTGTTGGCAAAGTCCGCCGCACCAGGCTTCGGAGGGAAGGTCATAATGTGACGGGGCCCGCGTACACAGCATTTCGCTTTCTTTACCCAGGTTACAGAAGGGATTCGTCCCTGACGATCTCCTCCGACCCTTAATCGGTCGGCTACGATGCACGGTAGTACGGGGGTTTGATCGCATACGCCTTGTGTTGGCGCTGTTGCTCTCGTTCTCTTTCACGCATGTCGAAAGCGCCCATGCTCGGTCATGGTTGGACAAATTGCTGGGCGGCATGCACGGCACTGAATACGAGGAGATGCAAAACGATATAGAGCGCTTTGGGAATGAAGTCTTTACAGGCGCCCAGTTTTGGGCCGATCCAATAAAGAGACAAATAATCTGCCGGCTTTCAGATGGGATAATCTCGCTGGATTCTTTCAAGATGCAGATGTCACTCTCGGAAATGGATGGCAGTTTAAGGAGGTTCGAGAACGCGATCCGCGAACTATCGATAGCTGGTCTTGTTAAAATTACGCCATGCCACTACGGACACGGCAGGTGCCTTGAGGCCGCAAGTGAGGCGGCACGCAAGCGGATGAAGGCATTTGCATCGAATTGGCCGTGCGTCGGTCATGACGAATGTGGGGTCAAACGTTAGATAATATCTGAAGTAACTAATCGGTCGCGTCATGCAGATATGCTGATTGTGCATATCTGTTGCTCAAAATCAGCGTTGGTCGGGAATTCGTTAACAGTTTATTTCCAAAAAGTACCTATTTTTGCTCGCTTCCCCTTTCGCTGGCATACTTTCGTCACTATTTGGAGCACATAATGCAAGTTTCCCCGGCCACTGTTAGTCCGTTCGAGCCTGGTATCTTGGTCGCGCTGATAAATGGGCAAATTCAGTTAAGCGATGAGCCTTGCGCCCTGCAGCTTAGAGAGCTAGGTGCGTGTGAAGGAACGGCGTTTCTTAGCATGTCAGCCAAAATTTTTGCGCGGCAAATCGGCGGGGACCATCCGCCGGAACCTATGCCGGATTGGGACCGTCCTGGCCAACCGGCAAAGACGCGGACTCGAGGATAGGTGAGCCGAAGGTATTTGTCCTAACTCGGCACCTTCGCCAAGTGTTCGGTCAAAGCGATTGTAAAAAACGAATCAGCGCCAATTTTTCGTCGGCCTGCAAGGCAAGGAACCTTGTCCGAGCCGGTTCTCCCTCGCCGCCATGCCACAGGATGGCTTGATCGGCGTTACGCGCGCGTCCGTCGTGAAGCAATCCGGTTTCCGTGCGCAATGCCTGGCCCAGCCCCCAGAGGGGCGGCGTGCGCCATTCCTCTCCAGAAGCTTCTCCCTCACGGATTCCGTCGGCGAGACGCGATCCCATATTGTGGAGCAGCAAATCGGTGAATGGCGCGATGGTACCGCCCGTCCGAACCGGCAGGGTAGGACGGTGGCAGGCGGCGCAGCCGACGGCCTCAAATACATCGCGGCCCTCGGCGTGATCGATCGCCGGTGGCGGGGGTAGGGACTGCAAATATTGTTTGACCAACACCGGCATGGGCGGCTCCACTTCCACCGCGTTCACGTGGGCACCGTGCGGTCCATTCCGACAAAGGCGCTGAGCCTGCGTGCAATCGCCGGCGTTGCCGGTTCTTAGGGGGGAAGACAACCCCAAATCGGTAAGGAACGCGGTGGCGATCTGTCCCATCAAGCTGGGCTCGGAAGCTTTCCAGCCATACCGACCTAGGCTGCGCGAACCAGACGCGTCGGTGATCCAGTTCGCTCGGCCAGAAATTCCGTCGCCATCCCGGTCGTCGGGGTCGACGAAGGCCAAGATGGCAGCCGCCGGCACGTCCTCGATGAGGCCCGAACCGAGGAGCGAAGGCGCCACCCGGCCGGCAACACGCGTGGTGTCCCCGATAGGGCCGTAAGCGAGCTCCGCCACCGACCAAACAGGACGTGTCAGGGATACCGGCAACGAGATTCCGCTTGCCACCGGGACAGGGACCTTCTCGCGTGTCACGAAGACTTTGCCCTCGGCCGCATGGCCCTGGGTGGCGTAGGTCTGCAGCTGCCGCCCGTAGACCGGGTCGGTGCCGCCGTCTGACCGTCCGAGCCTTAGCACAAGCCCTAGGGCTGTGACGGTGCCGTCCTCAGGCAGGGCAACGATCGCCCGGCCACCGCCGCCGTGGCACGTCGCGCAAGAGCGGGCGTTGAACAACGGCCCGAGGCCATCGCTCGACTGGGTCGACGCAGGTGCCGAGACCCAAATCCTCTCGAAAATCGCCTGCCCGACCAAGGCATCGAGTTCCCCGGCCGAATCCGCCGAGGACTCACCCGGAAATTGCGTTGGGACAAGAATGGCGAGGGCGCAAACCAAGACGCACCCACGAAGCGGAATCACTGAAAAACCCGGCATTAGGACACCCGGATAATCCCCATCATCCCGGTGTCCTGGTGTTCGATTATGTGGCAATGAAACATCCAGTCGCCCGGGTTGTCCGCGACAAAAGCGACCTGCACGCGCTCCTTCGGTGTCAGCAGCACCGTATCCGCGTGGTGGCGCGGTAGTTCGCGTTTATTCGAACTCAACACGAGAAACGTGTGTCCATGGATGTGGATTGGATGCATATGGGGTGTCCGGTTGATCAACTCGAACACGTATGATCGGCCGAGTTCTAGTTGTGCCAGCGGCGTCGGAAGCCTCTGGTGCGCATCCTCGGGCCAGGATTGACGGTTGATGGCCCAAAAGGTTCTGTCAGCCAAGCAAAGGGCGTCGGCGAATTGCGCGGGATCGTCCGAGCCCGAGAAAGCGGCACGATTAATCGCTGTGCTGCTGAAATCAAATGAATGCAGCGTCGCGTTCGTCAGATCCGGCGCGAGAATGTGGGACGCGCGAAGAGGTGAAGGATCGAACGCCGTTCGCTGGCGGGACTCACCGTGCGATTGCAGGCGCGCCAGCGGGATCGGTTGGGGCGCGAAATAGTCGACCAAGCGCGCTGATCTGCCGTGCAAGGGCGCGCGCATCGCCAGGTCGACGCGCATGGCCGGGCCGAGGCGCCAGGATTTCAGTGGCAGGGGGTCAACGGGGACGCCGTCGATCGCGATGATCGCCGCCTCGGCGCCCTCGATTCCGATCTCGCTAACCCGGGTATTGTCGACGTTGAGGAGACGCAGGCGGACGTCGCCGTCGGCGGGCACGGATAAGCTCGGCTGTGCGGTGCCGTTCACGGTTCGCAACGTGCCGAATGTGCCGCCACGCGCCGCGCCCTTGTCAGTCGTCATTGGAAGGAAGGCCCCGTGTTGGTCCACCCGCCAATCCTTGAGCACAAGTGAAAGGTCGGCGTCGAAGGGACGGGTTTCGTCGCCATCGACGATGAGCACTCCGACCAGACCTCGGCCAAGTTGGTTTACCGTGTCGCAGTGTGGGTGAAAGAAAAACGTTCCTGAATCCGGCGGGGTGAACTCGTAGTCAAAGCTTTCACCTGATTCGACCGGTGGTTGGGTGAGAAATGGAACGCCGTCCATGCGGTTTTCAATGCGTAGGCCGTGCCAATGAATCGACGTGTGCTCGGGCAAAGCGTTTTTCAGCCGCGCCTTGAGGCGAGCGCCCTGGCGAAGACGTATGACGGGGGGAAATTCGTCGCTGAACGTCCACAGCCTGGATTCCGGTGCGCCGGCCCCAAACAATGGGTACGGTCGTTCTCTTGCCTCGATGGTTAGTTCGACATTTGCCGGGTCGTCCGGAGATTTTGGGATGGGCTGGCAAGCGACCGGAAGCGTACTGATGCTGGCGAACGCGAGCCCGCCGCGTATCAACGAACGCCGGGTCAAGCCCATGGGCTTAGTGAACGACGGACTCGGGATTGTCGAGACTGTCTGAACCTTCGACTTCGATGGATAATCCAAGTTCGGCAACAAGGGCTTCGACCGCTCGAGCCTGAGCCACCAAGGCGTCGATGACATTTTGCAGTATCCTGTTTCCCGCGGGATTATCGACACCTAACATTTGATCATAGGCCATGCGTCCGCTGTCGGCGGCGGCTTTCATGACGATCATGGCGGCCAAGGTTTCCTGCATGCGCTGCTCCAATTGGCTCGCCGAATTCGGCGCATGCGCCCGTGCGTACGAAGCCAAACCCGCGCCATCGACGATGGTACCGTCCGTACGGACATAGCGGCCCGTGTACAGGGCCATCATACCAACCTGATCGGCATAGTGGGAATTGTGAGTATTGTCGCTGAAGCAGTCGTGCTCCTCTTCTGGATCATGAAGGATCAAACCGAGCTTCATACGTTCACCGGCCAGCTCGCCGTAGGACAGGCTTCCAATTCCGGTAAGAATGGTCGCCAGTCCCGATTGCGCATCGGTCGCCTCAAGGGCCTGTCGGGCCGCTCCATCGGGTGTCCAATTCGCTACCATTTCGGTCAGGTCGGCGACAAGGAGATCGGCAGCCGCCTGCAAGTACTGTGCGCGCCGATCACAATTTCCACCTGTGCAATTGGCCGGGTCGTAGTCGCTGGCGGGCCGGGTGCCGGCACCGGGGCCCGTGCCGTTCAAGTCTTGTCCCCAGAGAAGAAACTCGATGGCGTGATAGCCAATGGCGACATTCGACTCGACGCCTTGCGCTTCGTGCAGTTGGCCGGCGAGCAGCTCCTTGGAAATCGTAGTTGCGTCAATAACGTCCGGACCGATGCGAATTTCAGAATTGGCAATGATGTTAAGCGTATAAAGAGGATTTTCATCTGACGCTTCGCCGTATCCGCCGGCGACGTAATCTATAAGGCCCTCATCCAGGGGCCAGGCGTTAACCCGTCCCTCCCAGTCGTCGACAATAGCGTTGCCGAATCGGAGCCCTTCGCTTTGCTGGTACGGAAAACGTGCGGCCAACCAGGCGCTTCGGGCAGCGGCCAAAGTGGACTCGTTCGGTGAGTCGATGAGCCGCTCAACGGTCGCTGCCAGGTCTTTCGCGGCGCTCAAGGAATCCTCGTACATGGCCTGGGCGATATCTGCATAGCTGGAGAGGATCGCCTGCGGGGATTCCTCGGCAGCCACGATTTTCGAAGCAATAAGACAAGATGAAGCGGCCATCGCCGCCAACGCAAACGTGAATCTCCGCATTGTTTTCTCCCGCAACACCTGTTGACGACGGGGGCGATGACCTCACTGGCGATGACCTCGGACGTCGTGACCTCGAAGACGCCGGCACCGTCAAAGGCGCCAACATAATAGGAATGAAAATGAGTTGCAATTTGATGCGGCGCAAAATCTTGTTGTGGAGATTTTCCGATCAATTTGGGGCCGGGCGTTGCAATTGCATTACCCGTGTTGCTCAGGATCGCTTGGGGGGCGATACGCTCCCGTCGTCATTGTCGGCAATTGGCCTTTCACGCTTGCGGCGATTATGCTTGTCAACAGGCGACTAGAGTCGACATCGGTAAAACACCGAATGAAGGAACGAGAGACCTGATGTGTCGATGGGGCAAGCTCCATGCCGTCAGGAGAGCGCTTGGCGTGTTTGCGACAGCGACTTTGTGATTGCGATGAACTGACTGATTATCGTATGCCTCGGGTCATAGCGGTGACGTGATACCTTCGGCCACAGCGGTTTGCTGGGGGTGAGCGGACCGTAGGTCCGCACCCAAATTTACACTATTTTGGAAAACCGGGGTTTAGTTCCGGTGCCACCTCACGAAGTCGATACTACTGATTTAAAACGCTCGACAATGCCATGCATGACTCCTTCGGGTCGTTCTCGAACTCGACGCCCAGGTTATTTCCTTCCTGCCAACGCTGAACTGCGTCGAACTGACCATCATCATCTACATTGGGCTTGAAACGCGAGGCTTCTGGAACTTGGTCGTTTATGACAAGCCTTGCCCCACTGAAGGTAAAATCCCAGATAAACACATCGATCGGGTCCTCGTCCGCCACGATGACCCCCGTCCATTCGGTCCTCATGCGTATTTCACGGCGTTTTTCTATTAAACTCTGATCGGACATCTCGAAATTTCCTCTTGGTTAAGTAACGACGGTATCGAAAATTGACGCTGGTGTACCAAACCAATCGTTTGAGTCCCATGGGACTAAAGAGCAATGAAACAAAACCACCTCAGATATTTGGATACTTTGATCCATAACTAAAAACCTAGGGGCTCGAAACATCAAATTCGAACCACTAGGCTCGATAAGATTTCTCGTAGGCTGAACGCGGTTGAATTTCCATCACAATACTCCCAATGAAACACTATCAGTAATAGTGTTTCATTTTCTGGACCCCAGACGCACCAACCACGGCTCCAAAGCACATTTCCAGATCTGACCATGCAACAGATCACCTGGATAGTATTGCATGCAGTGTCCGGTATCGAGTCCGCAGCCGAGCAGGCACACAGTGTCCGCTTAGGTTTGAGTAGTCACCTATTCATAACAGACAAAGTAAACGGGCGCCTTTTGCCTAGCGCAATGGGCCGCGTTCCAGGTTTGATCCTCGCGTGTTTCCGGCAATGGCTGTATCTCAAGCATCAATCAGGGGTTTCGCAACGCTGGATTACTGGGAGGGGCAGGAGTCAGAAGTGCTCAGACTGACAGCGAACATTGTCAGCGCGCACGTATCAAATAATTACGTCGCAGCTGGGTTGGGGATACCAAATTAAGGTGGAAAGTTTGGAGGCTCATGGTACTAGCTGGGATTGCAACCTTTCCGCCATTTCTTCAGCAAACTTGCCAACTCTTTCGACGATTTGAATGCACGTCAAAGGATATACGGTCATCAGAATGCATCACCGTTCACATCTGAGGATGAAGCGGCTGTACCTTCTTTCGCGGATGGCGTCCTCGTCAGCCCATGCCTCCCATGCTTCAATTCGAATTCGGTCCTCGGAAAGAGTTTCCGCGCGGATAAAATTCGAATAAAGGGGACTTGGTCCAGATGGAAGACGCCTAATGTTTTGATACACCGAAGATTTTATCTGTCCTTCTTCGTCTCCCTGCCAGACAAACTTGTAGACTATCGGGTCATGGCCTTCGCTCTCAACTCGTAAGGTGTACAAAACGCCGAGTACTACATCCGCCGAAAAACGCCGCTCAGACGTGCTCGGTTGACCCATTATTTTGGGAATTATATAGTTGACT
>JAAXGF010000323.1 GCA_012267605.1 Alphaproteobacteria bacterium
GAGTTGCGGAAGTCGGGTTAGTAACGGAGCAACCAGAATACTTTCGCAATTTGGCCGGGCGAATGTCCTCGTCGGCGCGGCAGTCCGCATTTCCGCAGATCAACCGCCGGCAAATTTCGTTGGAAAAATGGAAACGACTTTTAACTATGAATAGGAATATTCGAGCCAGGGTGACGGTGCCATCATTTGGATCGGCGTAACACCGATTTTCCAGCGTAGCGGGCAGATTCTCCCAAAAACTCTTCAATGCGGATGAGTTGATTGTACTTCGCGAGCCGATCCGTGCGCGACAGGGAACCTGTCTTGATTTGCCCGCAATTTGTGGCAACGGCGAGATCGGCGATGGTTGTGTCCTCTGTTTCCCCGGATCGGTGAGAAACCACGGCCGTGTAAGCCGCGTTCCAAGCTTGTTCCATAGTCTCAAGGGTTTCTGATAACGTGCCGATTTGATTGAGTTTTATGAGTATGGAATTGGCGATGCCACCATCAATTCCTTGGGCCAATCTGGTAGCATCGGTAACAAAAAGGTCGTCACCAACGAGTTGTACCCGATCCCCCAAAGCATCGGTCAGCGCGCGCCAACCTTGCCAATCGTCCTCGGCCAAGCCATCTTCGATAGATACGATGGGGTAGTGACCCACTAAACGCTCGTAAAGCCGGATCATTTCACCCGAATCAAGTTTCCCACCCTCACATGCGTACGTGCCGTTATCAAAAAACTCGCTCGCGGCAGTATCCAAGGCAAGCACAACATCTTCTCCGGGCCGATAATTGGCTGCTTCGATCGCCGTAACGATGAATCCTAACGCCTCGTCCGCGCTGTCCAAATTGGGGGCAAACCCACCCTCGTCTCCCACAGCGGTACCGTGGCCGGCATCCGAAAGGCGTTTCCTGAGCGCGTGGAATATCTCCGCCCCGGCTCTCACCGCCTCAGCTAGGCCGGCGGGTCCGACAGGCATAATCATAAACTCCTGAAAATCGATAGCGTTATCGGCGTGTTCACCACCGTTAATGATATTCATCATTGGCACCGGTAAGGTGCGTGCGTGGCTTCCACCCACGTATCGGAACCATGGCAATCCCAAATCCGTTGCTGCGGCTCGAGCTACCGCCAAACTGACGCCGAGGATGGCATTGGCGCCAAGACGCCCTTTGTTGGGTGTACCGTCAAGTTCGATCATCGCCCGGTCGATCGCTTCTTGTTCAACTGCCTCGCGCCCGGACAGGGTGTCGAAGATTTCCCCATTTACTGATTCGACCGCCCTACGGGTTCCCTTCCCAGCGAAACGAGCACTGTCCCCATCGCGCAACTCGACGGCTTCATGGCTGCCGGTGGATGCTCCGGACGGTACGGCGGCCCGTCCCAGAACACCATTCTCCAACCTCACGTCAACTTCGATCGTGGGATTTCCGCGGCTATCGAGAATTTCGCGGGCATGAATATCAACAATCGCCGTCATGTGAGGGCCTCGCGACGAAAATTTTTTGTGAGTTGATCGAAGGCAACGAGCTGAGCCAGCAACGTTGCCATTTCGCCGAGGGGAACCATATTGGGTCCGTCGCTCGGCGCACTGTCGGGGTTCTCGTGGGTTTCCATGAAAACACCGGCAACCCCAACAGAAACCGCGGCTCTGGCTAAAACCGGGACGTATTCCCGCTGGCCACCGCTGCGACCACCCAGTCCGCCAGGCTGCTGCACAGAATGAGTTGCGTCAAAGATCACCGGATATCCGGTTTCCGCCAGAACAGGCAAGGCGCGCATGTCCGAAACCAACGTATTGTATCCGAAACTCGTACCCCTTTCACAAATCGTCAGGTTTCTGTTTCCCGTATCTGCGGCTTTGGCCAAAACGTGAGTCATATCCCATGGTGCGAGAAACTGTCCCTTTTTGATATTGATGGCGCGCCCAGTGCGCGCGGCCGCCTGAATTAGGTCCGTCTGCCGGCACAGGAACGCCGGAATCTGCAAAATGTCCACCGCTTCCGCGGCGGCGCCACACTGGTCTACGTCATGAACGTCCGTCAGCACCGGGCACCCTACCCGTTCGCGCACCTGTGAAAGAATTTCTAGCCCCTGGTCCAATCCAACCCCGCGCGGAGTGTCTGCGGACGTACGATTCGCCTTGTCGAAGGAGCTCTTATAAATGAAACCCATGTCCAACTCTTTGGTCAGTTCGGCCAGGGTATGCGCAGTTTCCAGAGCATGAGGGAGACTTTCAATGGAACAAGGTCCGGCGATTAGGACCAGCGGGAGATCGTTCCCGATGCGAACCGCGCCGACGCGTACCTCGCGCGCTGGATCATCCACGCTTGTATTCATTTCAGTCCGCCTAGACCAAGCGCGACTGGGTGACCGCAGCCGCGATGAACGAGGCAAACAGCGGATGAGGCTCGAATGGCCGTGAGCGAAGCTCGGGGTGAAATTGTACGCCGACAAACCAGGGGTGCTCAGGAATCTCAACGATTTCGGGCAATTCGCCATCCGGAGATATTCCCGAAACCACCAATCCGGCCGATTCAAGCTCCGGCGCATAATTGATGTTGACCTCGTAACGGTGCCGATGGCGTTCGCGAATCCTGTCGCGTTCAAAAATTCTTGCAACACGGCTGTCCGACTTCAGATCGCAGTCGTACGCGCCCAATCGCATGGTGCCCCCCTTGTCGCTTTCCGCGGAACGGATTTCCCGCCGGCCGTCGTGGCTCCACTCGGTCAATAAACCCACCACTGGATGGCGGCAAGAGCCGAATTCGGTCGAGCCCGCGTCGCTGAGGCCGGCCAGGTTGCGCGCGGCCTCGATAACCGCCATTTGCATACCCAGGCAAATGCCGAAAAACGGGATTCCCCGTTCCCGAGCAAAGGTTGCAGCGGCTACCTTGCCTTGACTGCCCCTTTCGCCGAAACCGCCAGGTACAAGAATACCGTTTACCGAACGGAGATGATGGACGGCCGCGTCGCTCTCAAAAATTTCTGCGTCGATCCACTCGGCATTAATCCGCACATGATTGCTAATACCGCCGTGCGCAAGCGCTTCCACCAAGGATTTGTAGGCGTCCACAAGTCCGGTGTATTTTCCCACGATGGCGATGTTGACGTCTCCTTCCGGCCCTCTGATACGGTCGACGACATCTTGCCATTCGCGCAAGTCCGGCGCTGGGGCGCTATCGATACCGAAAAGCCTCAGAACCTGATCGTCGAACCCGGCCGAATGATAATTTATCGGCACGACGTAAATGGTATCGACATCACGAGCCGGAATGACCGCGTCTTCGCGTACATTGCAGAATAGAGCTAGTTTGCGCCGCTCCTCGACTGGAATTTCTCTGTCGCAGCGGCAAAGCAAAATGTCAGGCTGAATGCCTATACTGCGTAGTTCCTTAACAGAATGCTGAGTCGGCTTGGTTTTCAACTCACCCGTCATCGGCAAGAAAGGCACCAAGGTTACGTGGATAAATCCTGTCTGACGCTCCGGCAGCTCGTTGCGCAATTGGCGGATCGCCTCCAGGAACGGGAGGCTTTCGATATCGCCGACGGTGCCTCCGATTTCGCACAGCACGAAATCCGATTCATCGATGTCATCGAGAATAAATTCCTTAATCGCGTCAGTTACATGGGGAATAACTTGTACGGTTCCTCCGAGGTAATTTCCTCGACGTTCTCGGGCTATCACGGTCGAATAGATACGGCCACTTGTAACGTTGTCGCTCTGCCTTGCCGGCACCCCGGTAAAACGTTCATAGTGGCCGAGGTCGAGATCGGT
>JAAXGF010000403.1 GCA_012267605.1 Alphaproteobacteria bacterium
GAGCTTTACAGTATGTCGGCTGGAACCAGTTCCCTGGGCCTCGACGATCATTGGCGCCAAAGTGGTTAGGCACCGCCCACGCGATTCCATCAGCAGCTGTCGGGCCAAATCGTTGGCTCTCTCAACATTCCGGCTGGTATCGATCTTCAAAGCCGGCCCAGGGTAACGATCCACAAGGATATCCGTGATTTGCGCGAATTCGGGCGAATCGGCGAACGACAGGCTGCCGACTGTTTTTGGCTGGCTCGTCGAAGCAGTGGATCTGATCGCTTGTTTCATATCATACGTCTCGTGAGCTCCTGCCATTGAGGCGGTTGCACCTGAACCATTTTTCTTAACCGCCGACCACGCGTTTAACGGGCGGTTTCGAAAGACTGGAAACCGTGGGGTCGTAAGCCAGTGTTGGCTTGCCGAAATGGTACCCCTGAGCATATTGCACACCGCATTCCTTGAGGAATTCAACGGTTTCCTCGGTCCCCACCATTTCGGCGACGACAGCAATACCCAGGTCGTGGCAGAGGCCAGCCATGGCCTTAAGGAAGGATTTGCCCGCTGCCGTTTGGGTCGCTTCCCGCACATAACCGCCATCGATTTTCACAATGTCGACCTCAAACACGTGCAAATATTGGAATGCCGAGGCACCGGAGCCAAAATCGTCCAGACACACGGCGTGGCCGGCTTTGCGTAGCTTCTGGATTACCAGGTTGGTGGCCTTCAAATCGTTGATTTGCGCCGACTCGGTCACTTCCAATGCGAAGTTTTTTCGGAGTTTGGGGCGATCTCGGAACAATCCCATCATCGCGTCAGCGAAACCGGGGCTTTCGAGCGAGAGACCCGATATGTTCACGGCCAGTGAAAGATTGCTACCGTCGCGTGCCTTCGCCAAATCAATAATTTCGATGGCTCGTCGCATCACGGCCAAATCGAAGTCTACGATAGCACCGACTTCCTCCGCGAAAGTAATGCGCTTGAACGGCGACGCGCCATCCTCCTGATCGGGAAACCGGGTTAGGCATTCGTAATGATGGATTTTGCGGGTTTTCAAATCGACGATAGGCTGCAGCGCCAACACAAACGCGTTCTTCGAAACGATTTCCTTGAAACGCGCCAATTCCACATTGGTTTCGCGAACCATTTTGGCATAGCCGTCAGAAAGACTGCTGATGTCGAATGATTGCCCGGCCACTTCGGAAAACTTAGAGATTGTAAACGGCACGGCTTTGACGCTATCGCGCGCACCGAACGATTCGGCGTCGATTTTCACCAGGGAGTGTGCGATCTCGAAACCTTCACCATTCGGGTCGGCTTCTTGCGCCAGGGCTCCGATTTCCGATATTAACTCGCTGACGTCGGCGTGGGTGCCATGAATGACACCGAATGTCGCTTCGTCGAATTGACCGGCGAGTTCACCATCAACGGCCAGCCCGCGCAGAGAATCACCAATTTTGGCCAGGAGCTGATCGGCGGCACCCACGCCGATCCTTTCATTCAGAGTCTCGACCTCGTTTAGGCTCATCAGGGTGAGCGTGTAATTTTCACCCGACTCGCTAGCTTCGCGGATTCGCGCCTCGGCGACCTCAGCAAACGAATGTTTATCCAATAAGCCGGAGATTTCGTCGCGAACCGCCGACCGTGGCGGTTGCGAGGTCGCAGATTCAAATACGGCGCTTACTGCAACGCAAAAATTTTCCTGCGTATCCGGCCATCGGTAGCCACTAACCACCACCTGAGCCGGTGCGCCCTCGCGAAGCCGGGGCGATACCACGATTGGGCGAAAACCTTGACCGGGCAATACGCTCTCGATGACGTCGCGCAGCTTGGCTTGGTCTCCGATAGAAAAATGTTCAGTGAACGACGTACCAATAACCCTCTCAGTGGGTTGGCCGAGCAAGGCTTTAATGGCTCCAGCCGCGAATTGGACGGTAAAATCCGAGTTTACCTCAAAGACGGCATCGGCCGCGGCAAGCGTGAAGGCGGCAAATCGGTTGCGCACTGAGCGAACACTGTTGGCGGTATTTGTAGGGGAGGACGTCACGTTCAACTCCGGCCCATAGAACCTCGAACATACCGATAATTGGTGAATTTCAGCGTTAACCCTAATTACCTAATGCAATACAGGAAGATTCGGGCAAGAGAAATCCGCAATCAGTGTTTCATGGCCAACTTAAGAAAGTGTTTCGGGAATCCCATGCAAAAGGCGCGAATTTACTGGCACCTGTTCCCACCGCAATGCCTATGGTAACCAATTGTCTGGACCGAGGTGATTACATAGGGGTTCTGTCGGAAATGCGGCAACACCAATGCCTTCGAGCTGGCGACGTAGAAACATGGGTTTTTGACCTGGACAATACGCTGTATCCGGCACGGTACGATTTATTTGCCCAAATCGACCAACGTATGGGCCGCTTTATCGCGCGCAAATTTGGCATATCGACTAGTGAAGCGAAGATAATTCAAAAGAAGTATTTCCATGCCCATGGAACAACATTGCGTGGGCTCATGCTAAATCATGGCATCGAGCCGAACGCTTTCCTTTCGTACGTTCACGATGTCGACGTCAGCGTTTTGCCGACCGACCCTAGGCTTCACCGAGCGCTGGAGGGGCTTGGTGGCCGAAAATTCGTCTTCACAAACGCTTCCGCGGCCCACGCGTGGCGAGTGTTGGAGAGGGTTGGAATCGCCAGCCATTTCGCGGATGTGTTCGATATCTTTACCGCTGAATTCGTGCCCAAACCGACACCAGGCGTCTACGATAGGCTAATTCGGCACTGCGATTTTGACCCGGCAAAAGCGGCCATGATCGATGATATTGCGCGCAATCTCCGGCCCGCCGCCGACCGCGGCATGCTCACTGTTTGGGTGAGTAACGGCGATCCTACCGCACCCCTCGAGAACGACATCGACTACGTCGATCACGTGACCGGAGACGTTGCCGGCTGGCTGTCTGACGCCGGCGTAGGCACCCACCGCTCGTAATTTCCCGATTTCGATAATCTCCCACCAAACGTGCCCAAGTCTCACCCTCAGGCCTAGGGCGTGCTCAGGAGTGCCCGATTACGTGACGTTGGTGACGCTTGAAATCGGGATGCCGAACGCGACGGTCGGGCACGGACTGCCGACTCCCCGGTCGAGACGGCTTTTCAGCTTCCCCCAGTGGGTCGTTGCGGCACCGAATTTGTCGCGGGTGAAACACGCCGCCCAGGCGGTCGCAAAATCCGCACCATGGTGGTTGCGCCGCCAGCGCTCGACGGCTTGCCGTTGTCGAGGCGTCGGCGCGATGTCAAACTTTGCGACGTCGTCGAACGACACGATGTTGCCGTCGCGGGCGAAATCGCGAAGCTTTTTTTCAATGCCATCTTGAAAACTTGCGCCCCTGGTGATGATCACACCGATGCTGATTGCGCCGTCGGCGTGGAGACGGTTGAAGTTTTCCAAATCCCGATCGAAAAACGGATCCTTATTGTTCCATTCGATTTCGACGGCGACGGTGCCATTGGCAAAATCCTTGATGTGATCGACTTCGTGGGTGCGTGAATACGTTATCCGGTGATTGATGCGCTTTTCGACCTTGAAGGCACGTTTTTTCCAACCGTGTTCCTGAAAGGTTTTGCGCAAGCGTTGGGTAACCCGCGCCTCACCGCCACCGCCGCGTACCAGCTCGACGATGGGGATCGCGATGCCGCCGACGATGCTGTTCAACTCGTTGATCGTGTCGGTGAAGTCCTGACGTAGAATAGCCGCCGCGTGGTAAGTGAAACAGTGGTCGAAACCACTGGTCTCGATTGTTGGGAAGATCGTGGCGGCTGGCATGGCGACTGGCGCGGCTCGGAAATCGAAACCCTGGCGTTCTAACCGGTTTCCTCGGCCGGCGAGGCCCATTCGTATCCCCGGTGCCGAGGTCGCGTTTCAGCGTAAGTATCGATCTCGTCGCCCCACTGGGACCAGCCGGGCACGCGTTCGCGCGCAAACAATTCGGCGAACGGCGCGGGACTGCATTCCTCGATGATCTTGTAAAGGGTCGGCGGCTTCCTAGAATGCTCGCGTTTGCGGTGAACGATAATGTTGGTCTGTCGACGTCCTGACGCCAGGGTGCGCAATCCACCCTTCACGCCGAACAAAACCATTTCGGTCACATTGCGGAAATAAAATCCGACGCCGCGCCCATCCGGCCCGCCATCCTTGCGCACCTTATACCAAACCAGGTTTGTCTTATAGACGAACCCCCAAGTGTTCAATAGATGCAGTCCCTCCGCCAACAGTGCGTTCGGGCACCACAGGTACAGGTGGCTCGCCGCCTTCGCTAAATCGCCGACGGGCAATGCCTCTAGCTCGGCCACAGACATGGTGCGGTACCGCGCCAAGCGGCGATGCTCCGGCGCGACCTTTCCCGTGCGGTTGATGAACCGCCATGGTGGATCGATGAGAATGGCGCCAAAACCTTGGCCATGGGTGTCGGCGAAAGCCCGCAGGGATTCCCGTGTTTTCATGGTCCGTGTCCCAAGGTTCGCGCCCAAAACGGCGTCTAACAACTCTTCCCGCGCCGCCTGAATATCCTAGTTGGCGGATGGCTATAACTCAACATCTGGTCAGCCCATTTCGCCATCCTCGATCACCCCCCCGGAACTAAGACCGCGGCACCACGCAGTTTGCCAGTGCGCAAACTATGGAGTGCCTGGTTCGCCTCCGACAACGGAAAACTTTCGGTTTCAGTGTGCACCGGCACCTTAGGCGCCAGCGCGAAAAACTCCTCGCCGTCGCGGCGGGTCAGATTGGCGACCGAGCGCAAACACCTTTCCTGCCAAAGAATGGCGTAAGGAAACGCTGGAATGTCACTCATATGAATCCCGGCGCAGACCACGGTGCCACCTTTAGCAGTCGCCCGCAGAGCCGCTGGCACCAAGGCACCAACGGGTGCGAAAATGAGCGCCGCGTCGAGCGATCGCGGCGGCGTTTCGTCCGACGCTCCGGCCCAAGCGGCCCCGAGATCGCGGGCGAACGCTTGGGCCTCAGCATCACCGGGGCGGGTAAAGGCGAACACCTCGCGACCCTGATGGCGCGCTACTTGCGCGATAATGTGCGCGGCGGCGCCGAAACCGTAAATCCCAAGCCGCTTGGCATGGCCCGCCATGGTCAACGCGCGATAGCCGATCAGCCCGGCGCACAACAACGGCGCCGCCGCGACGTCGGTGTACGTGCCGGGCATGGCGAAGCAATAGCGCTGATCTGCGATAGCCATTTCGGCGTAACCACCGTCAATATTGTAGCCGGTGAACCTTGCCCGATCGCATAGGTTCTCCCGGTCGGTTCGGCACTCGGCACATTCGCCGCAAGTACCGCCCAGCCATGGCACGCCGATGCGTGCGCCAACGTCGAATCCGCTGACGCCCTCGCCCAGAGCGGTCACATGGCCAACAATCTCGTGGCCGAGCACCAGCGGCAGCTTCGGTTCGGCCAACTCGCCGTCGAATACATGGAGATCGGTACGGCAGACTCCGCAGGCGCTAACTCGAAGGGCTACTTGGCCCGGTCCCGGCGCCGGATCCGGAAGCTCCGCAAGCGCCAGAGGCGCCCTCGGAGCGCGCATTACCATGGCCCGCATATTCTTATCTCCAACTGCGCACAATACTTCCTGCCGATCGTGCCGAGGCCACCCGCGCGCTGTCAAGCCGAGGCTCAGTCCGAGAAAATACGGGACTTACACAAGCCAAGGCTCCGCTGTTCGCAGCCTCACGTTACCACCTCATTTTAATGTACGCCAAATGTGGTATGATGGCGGGTAATATGGGGTCAAGGCGCACATGATACGGAAGCGGGAGTAATCCGCAGGAAGGCCATTGTCAGCGTACCGTTGGGCGGTGATTGTTCCGGGAATTCGCGTAAACGGTTTGAATTGAGATGAGATATTTACATCTTGTAGGCGCCATATTCTTGGCGACGATTCTGCCCGGCGTAACGGCAAGTTCGAAGGCCCTCGAAATAGTTGTGCCCTATTTGCCGCCTCAATTCTTTCAAGATGGGTCGGGGCGTGCCGGTGACGTCGTTCAGGCGACGCTGTAAACTTGTGGCCATGCGGCGCGGTTCACCAGCGTGCCATTCGGTCGCCACTGGCGACGATACCGGAAAGAACCAAAGTTCGACGGCCTCGGCACCGCAGAAGGCGACCAAACGTTTCCAGGATTTTCGACCAAGCCATTCATACGTTTTCAAGACGGCGCAACGACTTTGAAAGGGAGTGGTTTTGAGACCTTTACCGACGTCCAGCAATTTTATGGGAGCCGGATCGGCACGTTTATCGACGCTGATAGAATTCTTGGTATCGACGAATCCGTGCCAAATTTTCCGCTTTCCAGCAGCAAGCGAACCGTTTCGACCTGATTCGCCCGCTCTTCGCCGGACGAATCGATGCCATTTTCGGTGATGGTTTAATCACAGAATATTTTATTGAATTATTGAAACGAAAATCCCAGTCGGGAATTGAAGTGGATATATATGACGGGAAAATATCTTCATTCCGGAAAATATTTAACCCTGTTCCTCAAATATTATGCTTTCGGGATGAGGCTATATCAGATAATTTTGATCGTTGTTATCAAGAACTACTTGATTCCGGTGAAATAGAACGAATTACTAAGCCATATGTCGATCAATATAGACATCAGCTAGGAGATCAGTATCCAAATTTTTAGCTTCCGATTTTTTTGCTTCCGAGCGAGCCGCCTCTTATCCACCACGACAGAAAAGTCGCCGATTTCTTCCGAGCCCGAACGCCGCAAATCCGGCGAGGAATATGATCAGCGTTGACGGCTCGGGCACATGCCCCGTGAAGCCTGTGAGCGAGAAGATGCCCGACGTCGGGTCGAATAGCCCAGCAGCGCTTATGGCTTACCACACAAATAGACTTAAGCAACTGAAAATATAGACATTATCAGAAAGAGACCGACATCGAGACCGATTGAATCGGACATCGGCGGGCCAGGAAGGCACGACCATTCGTCATGCAGGTTCCTGACACCGTCAAACGATGGCGGCAGTCCGCCGCCACGTTCACCGGCGAAGGGGGCGGAACCTTATTCCGCGTAATCACTCTCAGCGTTGTTGGGGGGCGGCTGATGAACACGGACGTCGGATCGATTTGGCAGAAGAATCCTGAGACGGGAGAATGTGGACGCGACAATTATTGTGTGCTACAGGATTTATTAAAGGAGAGGCGGGCTCGCGATATGTTGATGCTAAAACATGCCGCCCCCTTGTGCGCAGCATGCATACCGTTTATGTATTTAACTGTTTGGCTTGAGCACCGTTTCGCGAACGCCAAATAACCCAGTTCTACGCATTATCCATATATTAGAACCTAGTAAACAAAATTAACGATGTTCAGAATTCTGAATTCTATCATTATTTAGAAACAAGCAGAATGTTTTTTTATAGCAAGACAATTATTTTTGACAATGGGTAATTATATTTGTGGGAATTTACCATCGCGACCACGACATAATTGACCAAAATGACGTTGTGAAACCAAGAATCATGATTGATTCGGGTGAAAAATACAATGAGAAACAACTTAAAAAAAGTAGCAAATTCGAGAAAGGAATTGGTAAATTTGAATTTATTTCGAAATTCAATTTAATTCTTGCGATTGTTGTTATTGTACTTTTCTTCATTCACGCCCTCAGTATACGTGAGGGTGTTGCATGGGTCGGCGGGGATTACATTGTTTACCTGTGGTCGGCTGAAAATATCCTTGCCGGCCTACCGATGGATCAACAAACATATTTGCCGAATTTTTATATGGATAGCTG
>JAAXGF010000327.1 GCA_012267605.1 Alphaproteobacteria bacterium
GAGTTGCGGAAGTCGGGTTAATGGCGATAATCAATCCCGTTTGGGCCGGGGTGGGGATTGCATTGCAGGACGGCGATCAGTTACAGCGCCCAATCATCGCCGAGCATGTCATCAGCATGGAGCTCGGTAGTCGGAAGCTTGAGGGCACTACCACAGGCGATATCTCCAAATCGCGGTTGGAACAGGCTGTCGCGACGAACGAAGGACCCGGGAATTCCACCAGACCGAGAGTGTTCCGCGTGGGTCCAGGCCGGCACTTCAAGACCCCGAGCCAGGTCGCCAAAGTCGCGAAACATGGCGCGATCGTCGAAATCGATGCCGGTGTTTATCGGGGCGACGTTGCCGTCTGGAGAAAGGACGATCTGACATTGCGAGGCGTTGGCGGCCGTGCCCATCTCGTTGCCGATGGAGCCCATGCCAATGGCAAGGCTATTTGGGTGATACGCGGTAGAAACACTCTCGTCGAAAACATCGAATTTTCCGGCGCCGCGGTTCCTCATCGAATCGGAGCAGGTATCCGCCTCGACAAGGGCGGGCTGACCATCCGAGGTTGCTATTTCCATGACAATGAAAATGGATTGCTCGCTGCTGCAGACCCCAATAGTGATATCGTTATTGAAAATTCCGAATTCGCCAGAAACGGCTATGGCGACGGGCAAACACACAACATATACGTCAACAACGTGCGGAGGTTCACTTTGCGCAATAGTTACGTGCACCATGCGAAAGTGGGGCACAATGTGAAAACGCGGGCGCAACGCAATTACACTTTGTACAACCGATTGTCTGACGAAGCGGATGGCACATCCAGCTACATCGTAGATGTCCCAAATGGCGGTATCACGTTCGTCGTTGGCAACATTATCCGGCAGAGCCGAAATAGCCCAAATCGGACGCTTGTGAGTTCCGGGAATAAAAAACGGGATCCTCACCCCGCATCGGTATTGTACGTGGCAAATAACACCTTCGTGAATCTTAAATCTTCTAAGGGAGCCTTCGTCTGGAACCGCAGAAATCTACCAGCCTATTTGGCCAACAACCTTTTTGTGGGCAATGCGGTCTTGCTAAAAGGCAACGGTAGGCCGTTCATGAATTTACACACCGACAAACCTGGATTCCGCGATTCGGAGAACTTTGACTACCATTTGACGAAGGAATCGCCGGCCATAGATGCTGGTGGCCGGCCGGATGAAACCGCTAGCGAACTGCTCATACCGACCCGCGAATACGTCCACCCGGCAAACGCCAGAGAGCGAATAATTTCAGGGCCGATTGACCTAGGCGCTTTCGAATATCGTTCTCCTTGATCGGTCAAACAAAGCCATTTACGGCAGTCGGCTATCACGTCACCGCTGGGTTTCCGCTGGTACCACGGTTTGATATTGGTTCAAGGAAAAGAAGTAGACGCCGAAGATCTTAGAACGATGCTTCACTTATTCGGATTATTCCTCCTCCGACTCTTCTTCCATCGTCCGCATATCCTCGACGGGGTGCGCTGCGCGCCAGTCACGGGCCAGTGATTGCGCGGTGGATATTTGGTCTGGCGACATGTCCCGCTCCATTAACTTGCGTTCGGTATTGGCAAGCGCATACTCACGCCCGTTGGCTGCGCCCGCTGCGAGATTGAACCACTTATAGGCCTCAACCGGGTCTGGCGCGACACCAAGGCCGTTTTTGTAAAGTTGGCCGAGCTGATACTGGCTTCGAGCGTCTCCTTGGACCGCTCCCATGTTAAACCAATTTTGCGCCTCTACGTAGTCCTGCCCTGCCGCAACACCGCGCTTGTAAATCATGCCCAGTTCGAATTGCGAAGCCGCATCTCCTTGTTCGGCTGACTGGCGAAACCAATTTATCGCCTCGGAAAAATCCTTCGCTACACCACGCCCGAGAAGAAACATACTCGCGATGCGATTCTGGGCAACGGCGTCCCCCTCTTCTGCCAGCGGATACCACTCCTGGAATGCAGTCATGTAATCGCCACGGGTATAGGCGATTAGTCCGTCCTCGAATTCCGCGACTGCCGGTGAGGCAAGAACGACCACCGCCGCAATACTCAAGAAAAATCGTTTCATCGGTTCCATCTCCTATTCTTCATCAAGAATAGCGCAAGTTTTATTCCCACGCCAGAAATCTAGCATCCCTATTCAAGATTAGCGGCGAGCGTCGCCAGGACCGTGGCGTCGGTGCCACCCGTCAATCCCCAAAATTACACGCTATAACCGTCAACATTCAGTCAATGCGAAATTTTTGGACGGACCCTCAAAGTCCTTCAGCGCGCCAGGCCATCATTAGTCCGCCAATCGCCAACGCCAGCGCGAACCATGCGGGTAGCAGTGGCAGCTGCTCAACTCCGGTCACCACAAAGTCTTCGTTAGACTTGAGGCCAATCCAGCCACGGCCTGCTGTATCCCGCCCCCGCCGCACTTTTCGTGTCAATGGTGTGGCCTGCCCATCCAGCCAGACCACCGCGCCACCGGTTACTGCGGCGAACGGCGCTAACTTGTCCGCTGTAGCCCGCAGATCCGAGAACTCCCTGGGATTGACGTCGCCGACGGCTCCTGGCGCCCATCGTACGCCGTCGCTAAGCCGGTATAAGCCCGGCTCTTTCACCGTAACTGTGGCCACGGCGCGTCCGTCACCAATTTCCTCAAGAGGCACTTCGATCCGCTCTCCTGAAGGTGTCGTCACTTGCACCGGAGTACTCTCGGCGGTCAGGCTGCGGCGTGTTATCTCCAACTTGTTTCCGCGAGCGACCGCGCGCAAATCGTCTTCCTCAAGATCGGGCTCCTTCATCAGCCAATGGGCCAAGCGACGTAAGATTTCGGCCTGGGGTCCACCACCTTCGAATCCACGCGCCCATAACCACATGTGGTCAGTCAATAGCTGAGCCACACGACCCTCGCCGACTCGATCAAGGATTAATATCGGTTTGCCGTTGATTCCGTCCATCAGCACGCGGCCCCGTTCCGGATCTACCTCAATCTGACGGAACCACCGGCCCCATTTCGGTTCGCCATTTTCGACCCCTGACAATGACGCCGTCACAGGATGGCGAATCCCAATGTCACTAAGTTCAGCACGGTAACCCGTCTCAAAAACTTCACCTGTGGGCCGTCCCGGCAATACCAAATTTAACGGCGTACGATAGAGACTAAACGCCGTTGAAAACGCGGGACCTGCAGCCGTCAACAGGGCACCCCCTTTTTCAACAAAACGCGCCACGTTACCCAAATACGCGAGCGGCACTACGCCACGGCGGCGAAAACGATCAAAGATCACGAGGTTGAAGTCATCAAGCTTGACCTCGAAAAGTTCGCGAATCGGAAACGAGATAAGCGCCAGCTCGTGAATCGGTGTTCCGTCTTGTTTTTCGGGCGGCCTCAAAATCGTAAAATGTACAAGATCCACGGACGGATCCGCCTTGAGCAAATTCCGCCAAACTCTTTCTCCGGTGTGTGCTTCGCCGGAGATAAGCAATACGCGTAGGCGGTCACGAACGCCGTTGATTGCGACGAACGCACGGTTATTCAGCAAACTTACTTCCTCCGGACCGGCATCCACGGTCAGTTCGACAACGGTGGCGCCAGCATGATCAATCGGAACGCGAATCTCTTGGCGCTCGCCCACTGGCATGTAACTTGCTTTGGCCGGAAGCGCGCCGTGGCGGACCGATAAGCGCGCAAATTGACGCTTAAAGGATCCACCGGAATCATCGATCCGAATGCCGATGCGGACGTCCTGGCCGACAATTCCATAGCTTGGCGCGCTTTCAACAATTAACCGGCGATCCTCCTCGTTTCGTTGCCCGCTCAGCAGTACGTGGATTGGCGCATCGAATCCCAAGTCGGACGGGTCCGCGGGCGTATCGTGAACCTGGCCGTCGGTAATCAGCACCGCGCCCGCCACGCGCCGTCGCGGAACGTCCGCCAGTGCCCGTTCCAAGCCTTCGAACAGGAGTGTCCCGGACGGTCGCAAGGAATCGTCACCTGCATCCCGTCCCACGGTGACCACACGCATCTCGAGGTCGGCTAGTTCGGCTACGTTTTCCTGTAAGTCTGAGAGAGCGCGGGCCGTCAGTTCGCCGCGATCGCCGATGGATTGGCTCGCCGATTCATCGACCACGATGACGCCGACATCGGGCAATACGTCACGTCGCTCTGACACGAGAGTTGGATTGAATAAGGACAACACGATTACGAAGAAGGCAAGTGCACGCCAAAAGCTGCCATTGGCGCGGCGAGTCAGGCCATAACAAACTATCAACGCGGCCGCCAATCCGAGAAGTGCGGCGAACGGCCAGGGTACGACAGGCGAGAATAGCACGCTGGTCAAGGTTTCGCCGAATGTCGCGTTCACTCGACAGTTACCTCGTTTTGTGGATGCGATTGGCCAATCATTGGCCCAGCCTTTCAAGTATGGCCGGCAAGTGAACTTGATCGGCTTTATAGTTTCCTGTCATGGCATACATCACCAAATTGATGCCAAAGCGATACGCCATCTCACGTTGGCTTTCGGAGCCCGGTACGACGGCAAACATCGGTCGACCATAGGAGTCAATCGCCCAAGCGGAAGCCCAGTCGTGACCGCCGACGATTAGTGACGAAACACCGTCGTTCACACCGCCCTCGTGGTGTTCCACCCAAACTGTTCCTCCTGTCCAGCGACCGGGAAACTCGTGCATCAAGTAAAAGGCCCGCGTGAGAACGTGTTCCGGTGGGACCGGAACGAGGGGCGGCAGATTCAGACCAGACAGGAGTTCACGTAACCGCAGTTCGCCTGGTCCAGAACCTCTGCCGCGGCCTGTGGCGGTACGCTGATCACGAGTATCGAAAAGTATGATGCCGCCGGTGGTCAGGTAGTGGTCGACCTTGGCAAGCGCCTTTTCCGAAAGTGCGGGTTGTTCTGGCGTAATCGGCCAGTATATCAAGGGAAAGAAAATAAGCTCGTCGGTTTCAAAGTCGATGCCCATGGGGTCGCCAGGCTCGATTGATGTCCGGTCTCGCAAGGTCGCGCTTAGGCCCTTAAGCGCTGCGTGACTTATCCGATCGACTTCGTCCACACCGGTCTTGGCGTAGGACAGCCTGGTTTCCAATGCGGCGGCGAGGGTAAAAGCATCGTCAGCACGGGCCATGCTCGATACTGTCAGACCCCAGACGAGAAAAATTGCAGCAGCCGATTGTCCCGCTCGCCGGGGTAACATGCCGCGCATGTGCAAGCCCAAAAGCATATCGGCAAGGGCCAGTAGGGCGACTGCCGCGAGTAGCCATGGTTTGAGGTCCCGTTCGCTAGTTTGTCCGTACTCACGTCGTTCCTCGCCCGCTAGAAAATGATCAATGGGCAGAGGTTGCGGCAAATCTGCAGACAGGTTCAGGGCCCGTCGCGCGGTCGCCGAGCCGTAGAAACCTGGAGGTGTTTGAGGGCCTGCTTTGGCGTGGTCAAATTCCGACGCGAGGATTGGCATACTAGTGGTGGTCGCGTCGTGAGCATGGCCAAGCCCATCAAGCACTAGTAGCGGCGACAATACGCCGTCATGCTCCTTTTCCGAGATGCCTCGACTCATTCCTAGAATCCGTCGCAACATGTCAACGAAGAGCACTGACAACGGGAGATTCGACCAAGCTGGATCAGCAGTTGTGTGGAACAATATGAGCCATCCGTCGCCGCGCCGCTCGCCCGTTACTAAGGGAGTTCCATCTGACAAGCGGGCCCATGCTTTACTGCCCAAATCTACCGAGGGTTCCGCAAGTACTTGGCGGTGAATCCGCACGTCTTTAGGAATTTCGAGTCCGGAAAAGGGACTGTGCTCATCGAACGTGCCGAGCGTGGCTGGTTCACTCCACGACAATACGCCTCCGAGAATTCGGTCGCCGCGGCGTAAGCGGATTGGGACCAGATCGTCCACGCTTTCGGCGAGACGTGGACCGGCGAAGCGAATCAACACACCACCGGATTCCAGCCAGTCAAGCAACGCTGGTCTAACATCACCCAGTACTTTGGCTACGTCGTCGAGAATGATCGCCGCCACAGGTCGGCGCAACAATTCCGAAAGATCGCCTGTGCGCACTTCGCTATATGGTTCTAGTGCCCGTGCTACATAGTAAGCGCCGGATATGAGGGGCTGATCCGTTGGACGTCCCGAAACCAAGCCAACCGGGCGACGGCGCCAACGCTCATCGAAAAGCACAGTGGTTGCGGCACTGCGCTCACCCTCGATTTCGAGGCGCTCGATTTGATTTCGGACTTCCGGTGCGAGAACGAGATCTGCGCTCGCGGTCTTGAGACCCTTGGCGAAGGTAATGCGTTCACGCAGCAACAGTGCACCACCTGCGCGACTGGCGCGCAACCAAATATTCTCTTCGGCACCCGGCACCGCTCGGATCGCACGGACCTGCAAGGGTTCTCGACCACTTTCCGGCGGGACAAGAACACGGGCCAAATCCAAGTTTGGGTCGGCCATCATGTGCACATGCCCCATACTCTCAAGACCGCTGGCAAACGATTCGGCATCGCCCGTATCTATTCCGTCACTTAGCCAAAATATGTCTGCGGCGTCGTCGAGTGATAGCTCCGTGAGGGTATCTAATGCCGCCGATCGATCCGTTGTCCACGGTTTGGGCGTGAGTGCCGTGGCAAGGACGCGGGCTTTGGGCGCAGGCAATAATTCAACGCGCCGAAAGCCGCCGTCGGCTGCATCAGGAGCAGTGGTTACGATCGCGACCGGTCGCTCTGCCCGTGCGGCGCGGTCGAGAAGTTCGGACATCGCTTGCTGTCGGCGTGGCCAATGCCGGGCCGAAGCCCATCCATCGTCGACAACGATGATAACGGGGCCGGTACCTTCGAGTGGTGTGCCAGGATTCATCACCGGGCCGGCGAACGTAAGGATAAGGAGTATCGCGAGTGCAAGCCGCAATAACAGAAGCCACGGAGGCGTTTTCTCGGGTGTTTCGTCGGCGGGCTTCAATCCGAACAATAGCCTTATGGCAGGAAACGAAAGTCGCCGAGGTCTAGGGGGCATGATTCTCAGAAGCCACCAAATCAGCGGCAGGAGCGCCGCGAATGCGAGCATCCATGGCAACATGAACGCCAGGGGGCCGATCGTGAGCATCAGTCGAGAACCTGCGCCGAGAGGGCACCGTAAAGGGCGAGAAGCAAGGGGGCTACCGGACTGTCGGTGTGATGCACAGTAAAGTGCCAACCGGCGGTCCGGGAAAGATCTGCCAGACGACGCTGGCGATCGCCAAATCGTATCGCGTAACCGGGGCGAAGACTCTCGCTCCGGCCAACCGTCAAACCACCCTCATCTTCCAGGCCCTCGAATCGCACGCGCCCGGTAAACGGAAAGCTATGCTCG
Source organism: Alphaproteobacteria bacterium (assembly GCA_012267605.1). GTDB lineage: Bacteria > Pseudomonadota > Alphaproteobacteria > JAAXGF01 > JAAXGF01 > JAAXGF01. The sequence goes on from JAAXGF010000327.1 coordinate 7,352, forward strand.
GCCGGATCAAGCACTTGCACGATGTAGCCCGAGACGCCGCAACCCACGAAGAATCGAATCAGCGAGTCGATTTCGACATACGGAGCTAGCAAATCGGATACAATGACCACCGTTGCGTGACGCGCCAAACCGACGCGCGGCGGTAGACTAGTATCGTTCGGTTGATCGGACACCAGCCGCGCTGCCATGCGTTCAAGTACGGAGCGGCCGCTTGCGGGCCGCTCGTCTTCGCCCAGCAAAGCGACTTGTTCGCCCCCCCTGACCAGTAAAACCGCTAAGGCCATGGTCAAGAGCGCTGCCCGATCGGCTTTTTCAATCACGGATGCATGCGAACGGTAGGCCATTGATGGCGACCGGTCGCACCACAGCCAAACACTTTGCGCAGCCTCCCACTCGTTCTCGCGCACGTACAGCCGCTGGGAGCGAGCTGACTGACGCCAATCAACTCGGCCGGCTGCGTCACCCGCCTGATATGGCCGGAATTCCCAAAAAGTTTCGCCTGCGCCGACCTGACGACGGCCGTGAAGACCTTGTGCGACCACCGCGGCGACACGTTCGGCGGCCACCATGAGCGGGGGTAAGTTGGCTGCGCGTTTTTCAGCCTCCTGCCGTAAGCGTAATCCGGATTGCGCGTCGTTCACCTGAGAGGATCGCAAAGACGCTGAACGACTTGTTCAATGCTAATGCCATCGGCTCTGGCGGCGAAATTAAGTGCCATCCGGTGACGCATCACCGGCCCGGCGAGTTCGATGACATCGTCAATCGATGGAGATAAACGACCATCGATAAGGGCACGCGCCCGTACAGCCAACATCAGCGCCTGGCTGGCGCGCGGCCCGGGTGCCCAAGACACATGGCGCTTTACTTCTTCAGTTTCGCTACTTTCGGGGCGGCCAGAACGGACCAGTCCCAAGGTTGCTTCGACCACGCTCTCTCCGACCGGGACGAGGCGTACCAACCGTTGGGCCGCGAACAATTCGGTATGGCTCATAATCGTTGAAAGGCGCGTCTCTTCTCCGCCCGTAGTCATTTTCAGCATACGGCGTTCGGCATCGAGATCGGGATAGTCGACGTCGATCTGCATGAGAAACCGGTCGAGCTGTGCTTCCGGTAACGGATAGGTACCTTCTTGCTCAAGCGGGTTTTGGGTCGCTAAGACATGGAACGGCTTTGGCAATCCATGACGAACTCCCGCAATCGAGACCTGATGCTCTTGCATGGCCTGCAGCAGAGCGGATTGGGTTCGCGGGCTGGCGCGGTTGATTTCGTCCGCCATCAGCAACTGGCAAAAAACCGGGCCCTTGATAAACCGAAAACTGCGTCGGCCAGGCTCCGGTTCGTCGAGTACCTCGGAGCCGAGAATATCTGCCGGCATAAGGTCGGGCGTGAACTGCACGCGTCTATCGTCGAGGCCGAGGACGGTACCAAGGGTTTCCACCAGTCGCGTTTTTGCTAACCCGGGGACGCCAATCAACAAGGCGTGACCACCGGCAAGCAGCGTGATAAGTGTTTGGTCGATCACGTTCCGCTGACCAAAAATGACACGGTCGATTTGGTCTCGGACACGTCTCAAAGTGCTGCCCAAGGCTTCTATTTCCGCAGCAAGGTTCGGCGGACCGTCCACGGCGTTGGGATACGGCTCGTTCATGGTCGCACTCGTATCAAAGAATGTGGCGGCAGGAAACGCAAATGTACCGGCAAGTCAGAACTCTATCCAGCCTCGAGCTTTTGGCTGTTGATCAATGTATCGCGAGCGGATTTTATCATGTTTATCCGATCCGTCGCAAATTACTCCTGTATCTGTTAGACCTAAGGGAAAATGTACTCACCTGCCATCGCTAAACTTGGTCGGGACGATATCACCCGACGCGTCGCCGTCCTGGGTGCGCCATCCGACAGTGGGCGCCTGCGTCTGGCAGCCGTACTGGTGCCGATTGTGGATCATGGCTGTGACATGTCCGTCATTCTGACTCGACGCACGGATCATCTCGCGGAGCACGCGGGCCAGATCAGTTTTCCGGGCGGTCGGCGAGAGCCAGGGGATTCTGGTTCAGTTGCGACAGCTTTGCGGGAGACCCGCGAGGAAATCGGCTTGTCGCCTGAGCGCATCGAGGTTGTCGGCTGTCTGGGGGTTCACGATACAACGACAGGATATTCCGTAACTCCGGTCGTCGGAATCGTCACCCCGCCGGTGAGCTACGCTCTTGATGAATTCGAAGTGGCCGAGGCCTTCGAGGTTCCGCTTGCAATTATTTTAGACGAGGCGAACTATCGTCGGGAGCAACGGAATTACAATCACAAGACCCGCGTCTACCATGTGTTGGAATACCGGGAGAAGATGATTTGGGGGGCTACCGCTGGCATATTGCTCAGCCTATGCCGTGTGCTGACCGAATGACCGCCGACTGAACTCAAACGAGCCGCCGAATGATCAAGAGCTATATCCTTCAGATCGTCTTGCCGCTGGTATTGCCGACGGTGCTCTACTTGATCTGGCGTCTGTTGCGTCGCCGTGGCAAGGTCGGCGAAAAGATATCAGGTCCGTGGTCATGGCTGGTGCTTAGTGGCCTGGGCTTGGTAGTGCTGGGATTTGTTGTACTCGGGTTGGCGGGTGGCAGCCCGCCAGGCGGCACCTACAAACCGCCGACCTTAGTTGATGGCGAAATTGTGCCGGGACGTAGCGACTGAACCCGTTTCTAGCCGGATTCGGGCGTTCTGAAATTCAGATATCGGCAAGCTTGGGGGAGAGAACCAGATGGCACTTAAAATTTCGCCACAACCTTGGATGGTTGCGCCGGAAACCAAGGCCGTAATGGCGGCGTTGGGGTCCGGAGGAAGCAGCGCGCGATTCGTGGGTGGATGTGTACGTGACGCCGTAATTGGCCGCACCGCTACGGACATTGACATCGCTACGCCGGATCAGCCGGAAACCGTCATGGAATTGTTGGGGTGCGCCGGAATCGCTTGTTATCCTTCTGGAATCGAGCACGGTACTGTGACTGCGACCGTGGGGGAAAAAGAGTTTCAAATCACAAGCTTGCGCGTCGACGTGGAAACCAACGGGCGTCACGCTAAGGTTCAGTTCACGCGCGACTGGGCGCTCGACGCTCGGCGTCGGGATTTTACCATCAACGCCCTATTTTGTGCGGCGGACGGCACTGTCTACGACCCGTTCGGCGGTGTCTCGGATTTGCGTTCGGGTCGGGTGCGGTTTGTCGGCAACCCCATCGACCGCCTGAACGAGGATGTCTTGCGGGTTTTGCGATTCTTTCGCTTTTTCGCCCATTACGGCCAGCCGCCGGCCGACATGAAGGCGCTCATCGCCTGCCGGTCGATGGTCGGCGCCCTGTCGAGCCTGTCGCGCGAACGCGTTCGCGACGAACTCTTCAAGCTTTTATGCGCGCGCGACCCGGCGAGCACCCTGTCTCTAATGAAACAGAACCGTATCCTCGGCTCCGTTTTACCCGAGGCCACCCGACTCCAACGGCTGAGAGCCATGAGCGTCATCGGCGCCGAATACAGTAAGGAATTTTGCCTCCGCATCGAGCCCATCCGACGTCTCGGCGCGGTTGTAGACACCGACGCTAAAGGTGCCGAAGCCATCGGCAAGTCGCTGCGCCTTAGCAAGGCCGACACAAAGCGCCTCGCACGAATGTTGTCGCCATCCCATCCTATTACGGCGGACAGCGACGAGCGGGCACAAAAGCGATCGCTATACTTGATGGGTAAGGAAACATTTGTTGACGTGGTATGTTTGGCATGGTCAGAGCATCTTTCCGAAGGGTACCAGGATTGGGAGAGCCTAACCGAGTGCTACGGCCCAATGCTATCCCGCGCCAAGGAATGGACGGCTCCAAAGCTGCCAATCGATGGCGATGACGTCACTGCCGCGGGCGTCCCTGAGGGCCCTGAAGTATCCAAGGTGCTCAAGCGAATCGAGGATTGGTGGCTCGACGGGGATTTCAAGCCCGACCGCGAAGCGGCCTTAGCCAAATTGGCCGAGTACGTAAGGTAGAGCCCTATAAGTCCAGTATCAGCAATGCGATAGCGCCACATTCGCCGTCGATCGGAGTTAGGTTCTGTTTTCGTAACTGCCCAGGTCTGAT
>JAAXGF010000279.1 GCA_012267605.1 Alphaproteobacteria bacterium
AGCTGATACTCTCACACACTCATAGGCGAGTGGCGCGAAGTACCAATCTTGACCCGAAGCCGCGCGTAAAGATGAAAAATTTTCTCCTAACCCCCAAAGTTACATATGATCGCAACCGAAGTCCGGTGTCAAAACTTGTTTTCGCTTTGGATCACGTTCGTATGTAAAAAACTTACAGCGAAATTGCAAATGATGTCCAAAAAACAAGCATCTCAACCAGCGAATTTAGCCGATTTCGCGGCCGATTTTAGTCATAATTCATCGGCGATCTTCCCGCCGGGCTCACGAAATATTGATGGTGGTTAGGCGAACTCCTCAGGGCTACGCGAAAATGCAGATCGAAGTATATTGCGTCCTCTTAAATCCGCCTTATCTCGGAAATCTGCATCGAACGAAGACTCTCGGTGACGACTGAAAAAGAATGTCCGCGGCCGGCTTCGGCTATAGGGCCAATGATTTTCCCAGGAGGACTCCCCGACAAAGGACGTCTGCGGCGGGAAATCATGATCGCTCACCGCCGGGACGAGTCCTCATGTGTGAGGGCGCTTCTGCCGCTGGCAAGGTTCTCTGACGACACCCGTCAATGGGTCGATAAGTGTGCGCGAGGATTGGTCGCCAGAGTCCGGGAGGGGCGGCATCGCGGCGCTGGAATCGACGCATTCATGCGTGAATATGCGTTGTCGAGTGAGGAAGGCGTGGTGCTCATGTGTCTCGCTGAAGCGTTGCTCCGCATTCCGGATTCGGAAACCGCCAATTTGTTGATCCGCGACAAGCTGGCGACGACGGATTGGACGAAACATCTTGGACACAGCGATTCTATTCTCGTCAACGCATCCACTTGGGGTTTGATGTTGACCGGCCGCCTGGTTTCTTTGAACCAAACTTCGGCGAGTGATATCGGCGCGACCTTAGGCCGCTTAGTATCGCGAAGCGGGGAATCATTTATTCGTCAAGCGCTGGTCCACGCAATGCGCGTGGTCGGGCGGCAATTCATTATGGGTCGGAGTATCTCCGAGGCTTTGGAGAGAGCGGAGGAGCCAGAAGCAGCCAAGTATCGGTATTCCTACGATATGTTGGGGGAGGCAGCCTGTACCTGCGCAGACGCTGAACGTTATTTTTCTTCCTATCTCGACGCCATCGATGCTCTGGGTAATACCGGCGGGAGTTCGGCGAAGGGCTTGAATAGTAATGAGCGACCCAGTATCTCAGTCAAGCTCTCCGCGCTTCATCCACGATACGAATTTAGCCAACGGACGCGAGTCGTTGCCGAACTTGCGCCGCGGATTCTCGATCTCGCCCGTCGGGCGAAAGTGTCAGGAATAGGATTAACCGTGGACGCCGAGGAGGCAGATCGGCTTGAGCTTCAGCTCGATGTGTTCGAAACCGTACTCCGGGATTCGAACCTGTCCGGATGGAACGGTCTGGGAATCGCCGTGCAGGCCTATCAGAAGCGCGCACTGAGCGTTATAGAATGGCTGGCTGAATTGGCCCGGGAAAATACCCACCAGATTCCCGTTCGCTTGGTCAAGGGCGCCTATTGGGACAGCGAGATTAAGCGGGCCCAAGTGAGTGGTTTGGCCGGATACCCCGTGTTCACCCGCAAAGTCTCAACGGATATTTCCTACATTGCTTGTGCCCGTCGGATAATTTTTCACGGTGATGTATTTTTTCCTCAATTTGCCACTCACAATGCGCACGCCGTTGCGGCGATCATGGCGCTCGCAAGCGACCATCGTCAATTCGAGTTTCAACGCCTACACGGAATGGGCGAAGCTCTTTACGACGAAGTTGTGGGCCCAGAAAAATACGGTGTGCCATGCCGTGTCTACGCACCCGTTGGGAGCCACGAAGAGCTGTTGTCGTATCTCGTTCGGCGCTTGCTCGAGAACGGTGCAAACACGTCGTTCGTAAACCGCATTGAGAATGACCGATTGCCCATCGAATCTGTCGTTGCCGATCCAGCGACTTCAGTCGACCAGCTGTCGTCGCTTGCCCATCCCGGAATTCCACTTCCGCCCGACATTTACGGTCCTAACCGGCTCAACGTAAAGGGCTTGGATTTGACAGACGAGGTAGACCTGGTCGCTCTTTCCGAACCGATGACCAATGCCTTGTCATCGCCATTGCGCGCCACTCCCCTCGTAGGTGGTAAGGAACTTCCCGGCGGCGTGCCCCATGCAGTACTTGATCCTGCAAACAATAGCCGTTGTGTTGGCGAGATAGTCGAGGCCACTCAATCCGATGTGGATGAGGCTTTGCGCCATGCTCAACAAGCGGCTAGCGAATGGGCGGCCGCACCTGCATCCGCACGGGCCGATTGTCTTGAAAGTATGGCCGACGCATTGGAAGCGAGAATGGCCGAGGCTATGGCAATCTGCGTACGCGAAGCGGGGAAAACCATCGCTGACTCAGTGGCAGAGGTTCGCGAGGCTGTCGATTATTGCCGTTACTACGCGCACTGTGCGCGCGAACGATTCAGTGATGCTAGAACACTGCCGGGTCCGACTGGCGAACAAAACCGCATCTCTCAGCATGGCCGGGGCGTTTTCGTTTGCGTTAGCCCGTGGAATTTCCCACTGGCGATTTTCGTCGGGCAAGTTACCGCAGCGCTCGTAGCCGGCAACGCGGTAATCGCTAAGCCAGCCGAACAAACTCCGTTAATGGCCACATTCGCCGTTCGCCTCCTACATGAGTCGGGTGTGCCCGGCGAAGTATTGCACTTACTACCGGGTAGCGGCGAAGAGATCGGCGCCCGTCTTGTCAGCGACACGCGAACTGATGGAGTCGCGTTTACCGGTTCGACCGATACGGCCTGGATCATCAACCGCGCGCTCGCTGCGCGGGCAGGGCCCATTTTGCCACTGATAGCGGAAACGGGTGGTCAAAATGCAATGATCGTCGATTCGTCTGCTTTGGTCGAACAAGTCGTCGGTGACGTTGTTTCGTCGGCGTTCGGTGCCGCTGGACAACGCTGTTCGGCCTTACGCGTATTGTTTCTTCAAGAAGACATTGCACCACGCTTTCTTGATACCTTGGCTGGTGCCATGGACGAACTCGTTGTCGGGGATCCTGCATTACTCGAGACCGATGTGGGACCCGTCATCGACGCAGCCGCAAAAGCGGCTTTGGACCGCCACATCGAACGATTAGCTGTTGAAGGCATATTGGTGCGTACGCTGCACCTGCCGCCGGAGACTGAAGCCGGCACGTTCGTCGCGCCCTGTGCCTTCCAAATCGACACTCTTTCATGGCTTCGAGACGAACAGTTCGGGCCTATTCTTCATGTCATACGATTTCGCGCCGACCGCATTGACGAGGTGATTGCCGCAATCAACGCGACTGGATACGGCCTCACCCTCGGAATACATAGCCGTATCGAGGAAAGGGCGCAGTATATCCTTGATCGAGTTCGGGTTGGCAATGCCTATGTCAATCGCGGCATGACTGGCGCTGTCGTCGGAGTCCAGCCGTTTGGGGGCGAAGGTCTGTCCGGAACTGGGCCCAAGGCAGGTGGCCCGCGCTATCTCGACCGTTTCGCCTGTGAACGGACCGTATCGATCAATTTGACGGCCGCAGGGGGCAACATCGAATTGCTTTCTCTCGGCGAGTGACGCTAGCTCTTGACATTGTGGTGGCGCTGGTACGGTCTGCGGATTCCTGTTAAGCAGGCTATCTTCTTGGTGGAGAGGACGGATGACTAAGTGGCACATTTCGGTTGGCGAAAAGCAATACGGACCATTGGACGAAGCGACCGCGAAAGTCTACGCACGCGAAAACCCTGGCGCACTGTGTTGGCGGGACGGATTTTCCGAGTGGTTGCCGGTCGCACAAGTCCGCGAACTCCATCACGAGGCAAATGTTGATACTGCATCCTCGGCACCTGCTTCGCAGTCAAACGACACCATTCATCGCAGCTCCTCCGAAGGCTATGGCGCCGAAGGGCATACGGAAGGGATCGATTTCAAAATCCATGGCCACGAGATGCAGTTTGTCGAAATCGAGCTAGACCCTGGCGAGAGTGCGATCGCCGAGGCCGGCTCAATGATGTACAAGTCTGCGTCTGTGGAGATGAAAACCATCTTCGGTGATGGCTCGGGTCAGGAAAAAGGTTCGAGTTTCTTCGGTAAATTGGTCGGCACCGGGAAGCGAGTTTTGACGGGGGAAAGCCTGTTTATGACGGTGTTTACCCATGAGGGCTCGGGCAAGGCACATGTGTCGTTTGCGGCGCCTTATCCCGGTCATATCGTGGCGATCAAGCTCACTGATGTTGGCGGAAAATTAATTTGTCAGAAGGACAGCTTTTTGGGTGCCGCCAAGGGCGTGGCCGTAGGTCTCCATTTCCAGCGCAAAATCCTTACCGCCTTATTCGGTGGTGAAGGCTTTATCATGCAAAAACTCGAAGGCGACGGATGGGTTTTCGTGCATACCGGCGGAACCTTGATGGAGCGCGCGCTCGCGGCCAGCGAGGTATTGCACGTTGACACGGGTTGTCTCGCGGCTTTGACGGAGTCCGTAAATTATGAAATCTCGCGGGTCCGCGGAATTAAGAGCCTGTTTTTCGGCGGCGAGGGTCTGTTCTTCGCCAAGTTGACGGGGCCGGGACACGTATGGTTGCAGAGTTTGCCGTTCTCTCGTTTTGCGGCGAGGTTATTTTCTGCTCTGCCGACCCAGGGGAAGGGAAAGGGCGAGGGGTCAGTCCTCGGTGGCATCGGCGACCTGCTTGACGGTGACAATTGATTTGAGGATTCGATTTGCCCCGCTCTAAAAGTTTAGATAGAGGGTTAGGTTGTACTCTCCCGACTCCAGATTGATCGATCCGCCAACCCGCGCTGTGCTGATAAGAGGGTTTTCCTCTGTGTAGTACCAATTCACGGTTTTGAGTCGAACAGTTGTTTGACTCACGGTGCGCCCAGTAAGGCGATCAAAAACGACCGGATCCAATTGCTGGCCGGGAACCAATTCGGTACGATTCCCGTGTTCAATCCGTTCGAAGAACTTGCGTGCGGGGGAGGTAAATACGACTGATTTCGGCGTCAATTTGATTTCCTCGTCATGGACGTCGATCCATACTGTTCCGATGCCGTTGATACCTTCCGTGTATTCGAGCAATGGCAAACCCAGATAAAAAAACTTTATGAAATTGGGTCTTTCGGGAATCAGATTGAATGTTGCATGTCCCGGCAGGGGATCTTCCGTCTGCAAATACAGTGACACGTCCGCAGCCTGCGGCAGGGCCGGCACAGATTTCTCAACGCAGGTACAGATCGCATTGGTTCCGCTGCCGGTAATGCGAATATTTCCCTGACGGCCGTTTTCGGTGACGCAGCCGCGCTTTACGCCACGCCTGGCGGAAACGAGGGGATTCGTATCGTTCTTGCCCAGCTCACAAACAGTCGTGGCGTTGGTCTGGACGTCCGCAACCGACTGAGTTTCGGCGGGCTCGACCAAAATAAGGTTTGCCAACCAAATGGTGATCGCCACGAAGGCAATCCGTTCATGCATTTTTTTATTTCTATATTAAAGGGTTCCGGTGGTTTTCGAACGTGTTGTCGTAATCTCATGAAGTGGCATTATCGCGGATTTTCGTGGAACCTGTTCGCACTTTCAACCTATACCACGCCATACCACGAGGCGATCGAAGTATTAGAGATTTCCAATCTCACCTAGAGGTAACCGTTGTCTACACGGCTGGAGAGGGGTGATGGAGCTTGTATCGGTGAATGTAGGGCGACCACGCGATGCCCTAATCGGCGGCAAGACGGTTTCCACCGCGATCTTTAAGGAATCTCTTAACGGCCGGGTTATGGTTCGCCGGCTCGGAGTTGAGGGTGATGGCCAGGCGGATCGTGAAGCTCACGGCGGAGTCGATCAGGCCGTTTACGCTTATCCCCACGAACACTATGCGTACTGGGAATCCACTTTACAGCGCGACCCCTTTCCGTTCGGTCAGTTCGGGGAAAATTTTACCGTGCGGGGCCTGACCGAGGAAACGGTGCGAGTAGGTGACGTGTTGCGGATCGGCGGGGCGCGCCTGCAAGTCAGCCAACCGCGTATTCCGTGTTACAAGCTTGCGCACCGTATGGCTGAGGGAGCGGGATTTCCAAAAACCTTTTTGCGTAGTAAGCGTACGGGTTTCATGTTGCGGGTTCTTGTGGAGGGCGAGGTTGGGCCAGGTGATGCGATAGATACTGAATCCTCGGCGAACGCGGCATCAACAATCGCCGAATTCGTCCATATCGCGCATTTCGATACCCGAAATTCTCCAGGGCTGCACCGGCTTCTCGCGTCGCCAGGGCTATCAGACGAGTGGCGGACGAAAATCGAGGAGTTGCAACGTCGCGCGACTAGCCCGACTTCCGCAACT
>JAAXGF010000258.1 GCA_012267605.1 Alphaproteobacteria bacterium
ATCAGACCTGGGCAGTTACCATATGAGAATAAACTCTGATGGGAACGCATGGTTCGCAGCGAGGTTGGACAAGATCGATTCCTCATCCTGCGCGCGCTGAGGGATGGGAACTGGAAAAGGCTAGGCGATATCCGAGACTATGTTGAGTTTCAGAGGCAAGAAACCTATATATGGGTGGGAAAAGCTGCGGACAAGTGGGCCACTCCCTCGGCTAGACCGCCTGTAACCGAAACTTGCCCATTTCCAGTCAATAGAGAAGGGGAATTTCAAACGAAACTAATGCGGTTTTTGCAGATTGACCCTCGTCAATTTTAGCTCCGATACTGGCGCGCGACCCTGCCGATCTTTCTTGCCGTGTTCCTCTATCCCTTCGACGAGTGCCTCAAGAACGCTTCCCATCAGCAGACCCGCGTGTATGTGGTAGAGGCGGAGCTCGCATTCCACGGGTGTATTTAGGGCTTCGCGTTCCAGCGTCCTGAATGCGGTCCAAGCCAGCACCGGTCGCCCATTTTGCATTTCGTCAGCGCAGACCCAGACGTGTTCGTCGAGAATGATCCGCATGGTGCGAAAATCTTCGAGCCTTAGGTGCCAGGGCAGGCGTTCATGCAACAGACCGAGGCGTATGCGATTATAATCCGCCGCTTGGATTCGCTTGGGCAACACTCGAAGCGGCGTATATTTTTCAATCCAGTGCGTCAAGGCCCCTGCCTACTCCGTGTTCTGCAAAGGCATTTTACCTTACTTAAACCTCTTGAATTTGCTGCTGGAAAACCCGGCTCGCCAAAATATCTTCTGGTTCTAGCGTTATCAGATCCATCTTCTTTAGACTTGATTTCTTGGCAAACAATCGATTTGCTTGGCGCAGGCGCGCGCGGTCCAGCCCGTTTCGAATCGAACGCGCGTTGGCGAAATGCGGTTGTTGCATCCGACGCTCGATGTACTGGGCGAAAGCCTTCTCCGCGTCCGAGCTGAAGCGGTAGTTCTGCTGAGTCAGTAACAGCTTGGCGATAGCCAACAGTTCCTCGGGGGTATAATCGGGGAAATCGAGGTGGTGCGCGATGCGTGAACGCATGCCTGGGTTGCTCTGGAAAAAGCGGTCCATCTTGTCCTTATAACCGGCCAGAATTACGACCAGGTCGTCACGGTTGTTCTCCATGACCTGCAACAGAATTTCTATAGACTCCTGTCCGTAGTCCCGCTCATTCTCAGGCTTATAAAGGTAATAGGCCTCGTCGATAAACAGCACGCCACCCATCGCTTTCTTGATAACTTCCTTGGTCTTTGGCGCGGTATGGCCAATGTACTGGCCAACCAGGTCGTCACGTGTCACGGAGACCAAGTGTCCCTCACGTACATATTCGTGCTTGTGCAGAATCTCCGCCATGCGCATCGCCACCGTGGTCTTTCCCGTACCGGGATTGCCGGTGAAATTCATGTGCAGCGTCGGAGTTTCGGAGGTCAGCTCCATTTTCCTGCGCAACCGCTCAACCAATAACAGTGCGGCAATTTCACGAATACGCGTCTTGATCGGTTTCAGTCCGATCAGCTCACGATCGAGTTCGTCAAGCACGTCCTGAATGTGCGTGGAGTTGAATTCGGCTTGCAAATCGATCGGTGTATCGCCATCGCTAACGATCGACGGGTTCGCCTCGCTCACTTTGTTGCTAGCCTGTTCGCTCATGCGCTGTGTCTGCCCTTAGTCGTTGGGTGCCCCCGCCGGGAGGGCCAGTGACCCTCCCGTGAGGTTAGCTGTTAGCTGTAACGCTGACCCTCCGGCTTGTCCGCCGCATAGGAGCGCACGGTGTAGTTCACATGGCGACTCGGGCCTTCCTGGCGCACAAGGGTGAATCCGGGCTCCTTCTTGGGTCGGTTGACGATGAACGACATACGCGGGGTCTCCCAGCCACGGGTTGAATCGAATGCCGTTACCCGAATGTAGTGGTTCGGGAAGGTCTTACGGCAGCTGTTGACTTCCATCAGAATACCCGCCGGGTCCTTGAGATCAAACATCGGCATGCCGAACATCTCCCAGTAGGTGTTACGCGGGTGTGGGTCGTCCGTGTATTCAACATTCACCGCCCAACCTTTTTCCAGGGCGTACTTGATCTGTTTAGTGATTTGCTCATCGGTCAGATCGGGAAGAAAAGAAAACTGACCCTGGGTGATGCGATTTCGGTGATTGGTCATCATGGTCGTATCTCCTCTCGATTATCAGACACTAGCGGTGGCAGTCGGCACGAAGTCGGCGGTATCGGTGGACTCGTAGTTGAATGTAACGTCCTTCCATGTGTCGAGTGCCGCTTTCAGCGGCCCGCACCACTTGGCCGCGGCCTCCAGTATCTCCGGACCTTCCCTCATGTAATCACGACCTTCGTTGCGCGCCTGGATCATGGTTTCGAGCGCAACACGGTTGGCGATGGCACCGGCCTGGATACCCTGCGGATGTCCGATCGTGCCGCCGCCGAACTGCAGCACCACGTCTTCGCCCAGATAGTGCAGGAGCTGATGCATTTGCCCGGCGTGAATACCGCCTGAAGCGACCGGCATGACCTTGTTAAGCGACGCCCAATCCTGTTCGAAGAACAGGCCGTTCTCCAGACTCACCGGTGTATGCCGCTCACGCAGCGTGTCATAGAAACCCTTGATCATCAGCGGGTCGCCTTCCAGCTTTCCGACCACGGTACCGGCGTGGATATGATCCACACCCGCCATACGCATCCACTTGCAGATAACCCGAAAGTTCATACCGTGGTTCTTCTGGCGCGAATAAGTGGAATTACCGGCGCGGTGCAGGTGCAAAACCATGTCGTTATTGCGCGCCCACTTGGCCATCGTCTGAATCGCGGTATAGCCGACGACCAAATCTATCATGATGATCACCGACCCGAGGCCCTTGGCGAATTCGGCACGCTCGATCATTTCGTCCATGGTACCGGCGGTGACGTTCATATAATGACCTTTCACTTCACCGGTGGCAGCGGATGCACGATTGACGGCTTCCATGACGTAGAGAAAACGGTCACGCCAGTGCATGAACGGCTGGCTGTTGATGTTCTCGTCGTCCTTGACGAAATCCAGACCGCCCTTCAAGGCTTCATAAACCACGCGGCCATAGTTTCGTCCCGACAGGCCGAGCTTGGGCTTGGTCGTCGCACCCAGCAAGGGCCGGCCAAACTTATCCAGTCGCTCGCGTTCGACGACGATACCGGTGGCGGGGCCCTGGAAAGTCCGAAGATAGGCGACAGGCATACGCATATCCTCGAGGCGCAGCGCCTTGACCGCCTTGAAACCGAAAACGTTACCGATGATGGATGCGGTCAGATTGGCGATCGAGTTTGGCTCGAATAGATCGATATCGTAGGCGATATAAGCGAAGTATTGAGCCTCTACTTTGGTACCCTCGCCTGTATTTGGTACGGGATCAACGCGATAGGCTTTGGCGCGGTAAAGTTCGCACGCGGTCAGGCGATCGGTCCACACAACCGTCCACGTCGCGGTCGACGACTCGCCTGCGACGGCAGCGGCCGCTTCTTCGGGATCAACATCCTTTTGCGGCGTGATACGGAACAGGGCGATAACATCGGTGTCCTTGGGAACATAGTCGGGCTCCCAATAACCCATTTTCTTGTAAGGAATAACGCCGGATTTGTAGCGCTCCTTAGCGTCTGTGATGGTTTCGGCTTTGGCCATGGATACCTCCGTAAACGTTGGTTGGTCTAAAGTGAATCGTCTTGTCTGAGCCATACGCCGCCAAGGTGCAGACAGCAAGGCATAAATTCCAGTCAATTATTTAAATAAATGTGATAGATTAAAATCTATGGATAGCTCAGCCAGTAGACAGTTGCTTCGCCGTATCAGCCTGCGCCAGCTACAGATTTTCGAGGCAATTGCCCGTCATGCCAGCTTTACCCGGGCTGCCGAAGAATTGTTTCTGACCCAGCCAACGGTTTCAATGCAAATCAAAAAGCTGGAAACCAGTATTGGACTGCCGCTGTTCGAACAAATCGGTCGCAAGACCCACCTAACCGATGCAGGTCAAACCGTGCTCGAACACGCCCACCAAGTACTCGATGCTCTCACCAACCAAAAACCGGGCTTGGTTTGTATGGACGGTCTGAATAAATCCTTGAAGCTCATCCTTGTATAAGTTCATTGCCGGCTCTATTTCCCGATAACTCATGCTGACGATTGGGATTTTCCAAGCCGGCAAATCCAAGCTTCCAAGCCGGGGTTTTCTGATCTGCAAGATTCTCGACTGGAAGAGAGAACCCAATTTGTTAACCAAGCCAGGAAAACGACCGTCCGGCGGATTCTCGAATGAATAGATGACGCGCACGATCAACCAGTTTGAACAGACCTCCTTGATCGGGCGGCAAGCCTCGATAAATTTTTCACGACACAATTTTTCACTCAAGGTTGAGTAATGAACATCGATAACCGTGAGCGGGTCTTTTTTTGGATCTCCTTGACATACCAGCTCGGATATCCGCCGAGCCATCATGCAGTCCGCCTCGGCGGCGACCTCGGTCGCGCTCGCGCCGATCATGAGAAGCTGCCAAATGTCGTCTCGCGTTCGTTGGCTGAATTTGGCGATTTCGAATCGGGCGGGTCGTTTCTCCCTCGTAGCCACGGGGATCGAATCGATTTCGCAAATGGCGATGTATTTGTCCGACCAATTTTTCATCCCCTTTTTTACCCGGCCTGTCTCCCGCGTAATCTTCGCGGCGATCAGACTCAATACGTCGTCCGATTGCGAAATTTCCGCGTCAGAGACCTTCACGGTGCGCGTGTCGGTCGTGATGTCGGAAATTTTCGGTTCTAGGCCTTCACCGAGTATTTTCTGCTGGATTTCGGCTTCGATCTGTTTCGCCTTTTCCGCCGCTTGAAGCGCATCAAGCTTCGCGAAACAGACGAGAAACGAGAGCTCGTGCGGTTCGTAAATGTCCTCTTCCGAGAGATGAGCTTGGAGAGTCGTTTCGGCGATCTCATAGACCTGTCCGGCGATATCGTCCGAACTGTCCCCCAATTCATCCAGGATCTTTCTTAGTCCAACCATTTGGGAACAGCTGGCAACCAGCTCTCCGGAATTCTTGGCGGCGAGACCGCTCAATTTCTCCCCCAGTTCGGGACTTGCGGCCTTGGCGAACCCTTTGGCGGGCGGAATAGCATCCACCGTCCCGGAAACCTCCGATTCTGCGGGAATGGAGGGAGTCTTAGGAACCTCGTCCCCTTCGGGAACGTCCGGCTCCACGGTATTCTGAAAGAATGAAACGATTTTCCACATTTTGAAAACGAGCGTTGATTTTGCGTGGCGGCCAGCCAAGGTCGCTGCACTTCTCCCCCAGGTTGAACCAAATAAGTAAAAATTTTCACAAAGGAGACAGAGGCGTATATGACGATCAATCATCCGACCATGTAGCCAACATCGCGACCCGACTTACCCGCTTGTGGTCTTGTCCTTCCCGGCGCCATATTGCGAACTACCATTTACGGATGTCGGTTGGTATCGTCCGGAAAATCCTCATCGCGCTGAGCGAATAAGTGATTGAGCGTTTCTAATGATCGTAACCAACTGTCCATCGTCTAACGTAATTTGGTTGCGCGTGGTTATTGCCAGTTTTCTGATAACGGCGGCGCATGCGGGTTTTTCGGGAGCCGTCATCGCACAGGCGTCTGGAATTCCATCGGTCACCGTCACCCCCGTCACCACCGCTAAGGTTGCTGAGATGGCCAAGGAAATCGGCCGTACCCAGGCAGTCGAGGATGTGGAATTGCTGGCGCGTCCAAGGGTTTCTCACCAAACGGTCTTTTACTGAGGGCGCAGACGTGAAAGCAGGCGACCTATTCACTATCGAGCGTGCGCCATACGAAGCGGAAACACAGCGCATCGCAGCCGAGCTCGATAGCGCTAAGGCTCGCTTGACCAAGGCGGGCCTGGACTTGGAACGTGCTGTCGCCCTTCGCCGTAACGACAACGTCAGCCAAGCCAGGGTCGACGAGGCGACGGCCGACGAGTTGCAGGCCAAGGCAGACGTCCTCGCTCGGGAGGCAGAACTTCGGCGTGCCAAGATTGATCTCGGGTACACCATCATTAGGGCGCCGATAGATGGACGCGTTGGGAGAGCCGAATTCAGTGTCGGCGACCTCGTAGGCCCCGATAGCGGAGCCCTTGCGACCCTTGCCCAACTCGATCCAATCCATGTCTACTGGGGCGTGAACGAGGAAATTCTCTTGGACGCCCGCCGACGGCACGAGGTTTCGGATGAGCCTGGGAATCCAGGCCCCCACGTGAAACCACGGCTGCAATTTGCTGACGGCTCTTTCTATGAGCATCCGGGACAATTGGATTTCCCCGACAATCGTATTGATCCGGTAACCGGAACTCAAACCGCGCGCGCCATATTCCCCAATCCGGACCGCGTGCTGCTACCTGGACAGTACGTCGGCGTGATTTTGCAGATCGGCGAAAAACATGACGCTTTGGTCGTGCCCCAAGCCGCCGTGCAGGAAGATCAGGCGGGACGATTTGTGCTGGTTGTCAACGCCGAGAATCGAGTCAGCGTGCGGCGGGTAACCCTAGGGGCACGCCAGGGCATCCATTGGGTCGTCGAAGAGGGTTTGGCAATGGATGAGCTCGTAGTTTACCAAGGCGTTCAGAAGGTTCGACCCGGCTCTCTCGTTGATCCAGTGATCGCGCCTCCGAGTTCTCCAGGGGACACGTAACCTTTGTTCAGCGCGTTTTTCATCGACCGCCCCCGTTTTGCCATTGTCGTATCGGTCGTCATCATCCTCGCAGGCGCGTTGTCCCTTCTGGCCATGCCGGTGGCGCAATTCCCGCCAATCACGCCCCCAGTGGTGCAAGTATCGGCCACCTATCCAGGTGCCAACGCCGAAGTTGTTGAGGCAACCGTAACCACGCCAATCGAAGAAGAGGTGAATGGAATCGACGGCATGCTCTACATGTCGTCTCAGAGTTCGAATAATGGACAGATGACGCTCACGGTAGCCTTTGCCGTTGGACCGATCCTGATATCGCGCAAGTCAACGTACAAAACCGTGTCGGTCTCGCTGAATCTCGATTACCCGAAGAGGTCGTTCGCCAAGGAATTTCGGTTCGCAAACAGTCAACCAACATCTTGATGTTCGTCGAGTTGTTCTCACCGAATCGATCGTACGACAGTCTCTATTTAAGCAACTACGCGCGAATCAACTTGCGTGATCGACTGCTGCGTCTTCCTGGTGTCGGCGATGTGGAGATTTTCGGGACCGCGCCCTACAGCATGCGCGTCTGGCTTGATCCCGACAGAATGTCGAGTCTCGGCATAACGACGGCGGATGTTTCCGAAGCGGTCGCAGAACAAAATGTTCAGGTGGCCGCCGGCCAAGTGGGACAGGCGCCCTCCGCACCGGATCAGCAATTTCGCTATGCCCTGCGTACCCAAGGCCGATTGTCGGCGGTAGAGGAATTCGAAAACATAATTGTGAGGGCCAATCTTGACGGCTCGACCATACGCCTTGGAGATTTGGCCAGGATTGAGCTCGGCGCAGAGAACTACCAGTCCATTGCTCTGGTGGATGGCAAACCGACGACCCCGATTGGAATTTATCAGCTTCCCGGGGCCAACGCCCTCGCGACGTCGAAAGCTGTGGCCGCGTTCATGGATAAGGCGTCGCAGCGTTTTCCAGAGGACATCACATACGAAATCGCTTACGACACGACCCGCTTTGTCGAGGAGTCGATCCGGGAATTCGTCATTACACTCGCGCTCGCCGTCGCGTTGGTCATTCTCGTGGTCTATCTATTCTTGAACGATTGGCGATCAACGTTGATCCCCATGGCGACGATCCCTGTATCGCTAATCGGCACGTTGGCTGTGTTGCGCCTTGCGGGATTTTCTCTAAATACAATTACCCTCTTCGGACTGATTCTTTCCATCGGAATCGTAGTCGACGACGCCATCGTGGTGATTGAGAACGTTCAAAGGCTGATTGCAAAGGGACGTTCGCCGAGGAAAGCTGCCCTCGAATCCATGCGGCAAGTAACGAGCCCAATCATCGCGACTACTTTAGTATTGCTGGCCGTGTTCGTCCCGGTCGGTTTCTTACCGGGCATCACCGGACAACTATATCAACAGTTCGCGGTAGCGATTTCCGCAGCCGTGGTTCTATCGTCGGTGAATGCATTGACGTTGAGCCCAGCCCTTTGTGCAAACCTCTTGCGAAGTACACGTGGACAACCCTGGTTTCTGCTTCGCGGCTTCAATTGGGTGTTCGATAGAATCGCTAAGGGTTACGGGAGTTTCGTTGCCGTCTTGGTACGACGTGTACTGATTGTCCTATTCCTTTTCGCGGGTCTTGCGGCGCTCGCGTTCGCCGGATTTCAGCGACTGCCAAGCGCATTTTTTCCGGAAGAGGACCAAGGCTATTTTTTCGTCAATATCCGTAACTGCCCAGGTGCCTCAAC
>JAAXGF010000042.1 GCA_012267605.1 Alphaproteobacteria bacterium
GACAGGGTGGCGCAGACGGCGGCGATGCTCGTGCTGTCGCTGATCTTCGAGGCCGACCTGCAACCGGAGCAATACGCCTACAGGCCGGACCGGAGCACGAACGACGCCGTCAGGTGTGCGCACCGGTTGCTGAGCACGGGCCACCGCGAGACGGTGGACGCGGAAATATCGGACTACTATGGCCAAATCTTCAGTTCCCGGCGCATCTCGACCCGGCCGGGCTCCGGACGCGCCACGCTCAACGGCGGTAACGGCGGGAAAAACCGCCACTCAAGTTCCGCATTGTCCAACTTCGTCGGCAACGGCCACGACAACCCGCAACCCTCGGCTCGGCGAAGATGGCTCGACACCGCCGAACGGCTCAGCCCGACATTCCTGGCGACCCGCCGCACGCTCAGATCCAAGACCCGCTTCTGACCCAAAACTTCTTTGATTTTTCGTATGGATAACCTTTTCCTTGGTATCTGCCTGCCTCCTTGTGTGGAAAACAGGCAGCGTACTCAGGCCGTCATCTGCGGCGGCGCACCTCAACTGGTGGAAACTATCGCGTAGAACGGATGGCAACTTTCCCGCAGAATACGCAACCCCCTCCGAGTGCCCCGAATTTACGAGTTTCCGGGCCAAAGCGGGAATTGCCACCCACATGGCGGGCGAACGCTTACGGAGTCGCCTGAGTGCTCATTGACGACTTTGGGATGGTTCTGCTTCCAGAACAAACCCGCTATTCTTTCGACAGAAGCTAATGTAATCCATGTCATCCGGTAGCGGTGGTAGTTGATTTTGCTCTCTATATTGATAAGAATTTGTGTAGACACAGTAAGAAAACCCCCACACTTGATCTGGATTGAGCACACTCTTTCCCGTAAGGTTCAAGAGCCGTATGAGATCAACGTATGGACTTTGCTGCAATTCAATATGATCAGGCAAATCGTCATTTATAGGGGCGACAAATCCACTTTCTGTGTATATGTACCATTTTGAGACCAATCCTCCCCAAAGGGGAATTCTTATGTACGCAACGATTGGGTCGATGATGGGTTGATACGCTTGAATCTTGCTTCCCGCCCATATGATCGATGCCAAGCCAATGATTAGTGTAATTCTCATTTGCATGCTTTTTCCTCTAAGGAAGGTCTGAACAACGTCTGAAATTGATCCCGGGATGGCGGTCTGCCGGTACTTTTGTCGATTCCGGCATCGAATTGGGCGCGAAGATGGCTGAATGCATGGCTTGGCGACTCCGGGCGGTTCGAGGTGGTCAGGTGTCCACGAAAGCGGGTCAAAACCAGCAAGCCTACGCGCTAGCCATCGATAATCGGGGTACCGAAGTAAGCCCAAAAGAAAAATCCGCACCAAGCGACGATCAGCGTGTTCGTTAACCAGTTCGGAGCGAACCGCTTGCCGCAGACCAGCACTACAATCGCAGGCAATGCGAACATAGATGTGACGAGTAGAGTGTGGCTAAGAAACAAAACTATTCTCACACTCCAGATAGGCAAAGAACTGCTTCCCCCTACCCAGCCAAGGGGTTCATGCGCATACCCTGCAAATACAAATTGAACCAATGTGATCCCTCTTAAGGGAAGTATGCGAAAGAAAAATCCATTGACTACCAACGCTACCGTGAGACAACCGAATATGAACACCAGAGTCGGATTATCGAGCTTAAGTTTCATCGCTACCCCAACTACGTCTAAATTTTGGATCAATCCTTAGTCGCGCAGTATGTCTCAAAGTGCTTTGAGGGTACAGGTCGATCACCGAGAAAGTAGGTATGAAGTGGTGCGTCGGTCGTGCCGCCCATGGAGTTGATGATTCCGGCCACGAATCCGTTGGAGTTGTATTTGCCTACGTCGTCCGCTGATACTGAATAAATCAAAGGAGGGCAAGAACGGTACCTCCGATCCGACTCCACTAGCGCCAACCACATGGACGCAGATACCGCCAAGTCAGTGGAGGATACAATTCCCGCGAACTCGTTATTCCTCTCGCTGGGATGATTTCGTTCACTCTTGAGTTGAAAAAATCCCCGTAGGTAGGCCGCAATGGTCGGGTTGCTCGCAATCCAAGCGGAATCCTCTTCGAATACCGTCCATTCCAGAGCCGCGTGCCAATGCCAATCCTCCTGCAACCATTCTAGGCCTCCCACACGCCTTTTGGTCACGATCACGTCGCCGGCGCGGTAATCGCCCGCGATTCGTCGTCCGTTCGCACCGAACAAGGCGTAAGTGTTGAGCAAACTCTGATGAACCTCAAAGATTCTCTGTTCGTCCGGTTCGTCAAGATCGTCATTCTCGATGCCGGTAAAGTCGTATCCGCCTATGGTGATTCCCAATAGACCTTCCAATACATCTGCCAAATCTTCAACTTCGTAATTCGATTCTCCAACCTCCCATATCTTGACGAAGTCAGCCACATGTCGGACTGCCCCTTCGGTTACGCCGCCAAAATCCTTGATGGTGGTTTCTTGTTGAACAACGCCAAAGAACGCCCTTAATGTCAAGGCGCAGCCGACGATATGAGGCACCGTCACGCCATTATGCTTGACGAAAAGTGCTTGAGAAATCAGCGCAAGTGCGCATTCAGAAGAACTCCCATAGTGTTCTCGCAACCGCCCGTCCAAAGTGACGCACGTGCCCCATTCAGCCTCACAGGCGGACATATAATTGCTGTATTCCGATGGGTTCGAAGTTCCACCATCGATCACTTGGGCGCCAGCCGTGACAGTCCTATCGAAATGGGTCAGATCCCCATACCAGGCCATCACCGAATCGACAAAACTCTTCAAGTCGCTGTCAACGGCCACCAGCCCCGTCGGAACACCTTCCGATGCGGTCGAGCTTAACACGACCTGGTCCACCGCATCGGCGATGTGGCCGGTGATGCCGGTCACGAACGCATCCCACACGCCGTCCACGTTGACGTCCTCCAGCACGATCTCCAGTTGCGTGGATTCGAGCCAGGATTGCGCGTCGGCCAGTTCGGTGACGGTGGGACTGGTCTCCAGGGCGAACGTTCCGGCGTCGTTCCTGAGGATGAATTCCCCGACGTTTCCCGTGCCGACGGCCAAGGGCGACAAGTAGATGTCCGTGTCGCCGTCCCGACCCAGCAGATCGCCGGTGCGTACAACGTAGGTGCTGTCGAATCCTACCGTGGGCGGACGGCTCACCAGGACCATCTTGATGGCGCTCCAGTCGCTGCAGCCGGACGCGTTGCAGGCCCGGACTTGGTAATGGTACTCGCCGCTCGCCTGGCCGGTGAACCCCTTCGAGGCGGTGGTGCCCTTGGTGGACACGTCGGACCAGGGCCCACCGTCGAGGCTTTGCTGAACCTCGTAGCGCGTTGCCCCACTGGCGCTGCTCCACGCGATCGTGTAGGTGCCGTCCGTGTTCGTGTCGGGGCCTGTTGGCCTTCCGGGCTTCGACGGGGCGGTCTCCGGCAGTCGAACTATCACGGATAGCGACGATCCGAGATCGGTGCATATGAACTTGGAGTGGTTCTCGTCGGAATAGTAATCGCACCTCTGCATCTGGTAGACATACGTGCCCTCTGATTTGCCGGAGAACGACAGGCTGATGTTCTTGGGGTCGGTGACGCTGTGCGTGTACTTGGTGCCGCTCGGTTCGGTTTCGATCATCTGGTACGTAAGGTAGGGGTTGGGGTCGGGCCCCGTCACCGATCCAGAAACGGTGTAACTGCCATCGGTGCTGGGATTTGGGTCCGCCTTCAGCCCTTGCGGGGAGGAAGACGCGACGGTCCAGGCGAAGCTC
>JAAXGF010000324.1 GCA_012267605.1 Alphaproteobacteria bacterium
GAGGCACCTGGGCAGTTACTCGAATCGATTAAATGCGCCGATTGCCGCGCGAGCACCCTTCACAAACCAATCACTTCATGTAACATCGCGACCCGAAAGGCGCGGTCGGGTTATCCCAACCCACCGGCGGCGGAATCCAATCTCATTTTAATGGAATCTCATGGCGATTCGGGCCGTTTTCGTGTTTTCCGTATGGCTGGCCGTTCTAGCAACGGGGAGCGCGTGGGCTGGCGCCCCTGAAGACGTCGCCGCCGGCATGAAGGCACATCAGGGCGGCGATATGGAAGAGGCCATCAAATTGTTCACCCAAGCGATCGATTCGGGTGACCTGTCACCGTCGCAACTGGCAAGCACCTATATCAATCGTGGCCTGTCGTTTTCTAAAAAGAGGGATTACGAGTGGGCGATCGCCGATTATGACGCGGCCATCAGATTGGATCCGAAGAATGCCGCGGCCTACAACAATCGCGGCAACGCCCATAACGAATTGGGGCATAAGAAACAGGCGCTAGCCGACTATACCGAGGCGATTCGCCGCGCACCTCGATTCGCCCTAGCGTACAACAATCGCGGTAATTTGTTGCAGGAATTGGGCATGTTCGACAAGGCGGTCGTCGATTTCGACAAGGCGATCAGCTTCGAACCACGGTTCCCCCTACCCTATTTCAACCGCGCGAATTCCCATAATATGCGTGGCCTATTCGATCTTGCGATCGCCGATTACAACGTCGCCATTCGGCTCGAGCCGCGCTTTTCCTTGGCATACGCTGGCCGTGGAAACGCCTATTCCCGGAAAGGTCTATTTGATCAAGCCATCGCCGATCTCGACGCGGCAATTCGGTTTCGACCCTACGATCGGGTGCCGCTGACCATTCGTGGACATGTGAAGTTTCTGCAAGGCGATTTTGCCGGTGCCGAAACGGATTACCGATTGGCGTTGAAAATCGGCGAGCCAACCTTCGACGCCATGGTCTGGCTCCATATGGCCTGGCAAAGGATGGGAAAGGGCATGCCCCGGGAATTTCGCATCTACGCGCGCAAGACCGATTTGGAAGTCTGGCCCGGTGCCATCGTCAAGTTCTTCAACGAACGCATGACCGAAGAAGAAGTTTTAAAGGAGGCCGAATCTGGTCCCGAGGCGACGCGGGTGGATCGCCAATGCGAAGCCTGGTTTTATTTGGGTGAACACCATTTGATCGCCGGCGACGAAGCCAAGGCGAAGGACTATTTTCGCAAAGCGGTGAACACCCGCCGCGTTACCTTGCGCGAATATGTCGCGGCGAGAACGGAACTCGCGCGGCTCGGATCTTCGGGTTAGGCGGCGCACCGGGTTAATCGACCCGACCGGAAAAACGCTTCAGCCCATCGCCCGACCGGATGCATGTTCGCAACTTCCCCGACGTCACCTGAGAGTAAAGGGGTATCCGCAATCTGATCTTAGTCGGAATCGCATCTCATCAACACTTACGATAGAAAATATACAATCTGATACTACCATATAAATATTCTCAATCAGTTGGACTTTACTGGATAAAGCGTCATCTCAGTACGATCAGGTTATCAAATTCGTTTAGCAAAATTTTACCAACATCATCGATAGTCTTGAACTGGTTACAAGATGTACGTCGCCGCTGGATCAACGGTAGACCGATTGAACCGGCGGGCCGGCGCGGCCATTCGTGCAAGGGAAAAATCATGTTCGATTCGATTAAGCGACTCCGTTATGCCGTCAAACTTCCACTCATCGTGTTCGCCTCCGGTTTGGTGTCGGCGATTGCCATCGGCGCGGTGTGCTACGTCATGGCCCTCCAGCAGTTCCGTGTCGAGGCGGAGGAGAGGTTAACCGGACTGAGGGAAGCACGCGCCGCGGCGCTACGTGACTACCTAATATCGATTCAGCAGGATATGCGCGTGTTCGCGGACAACGAAACAGTCCGCAATGCCTTGTGGGCGTTTGGCCGAGAATGGAAAGGCTTCAAGGGCAGCCCGGCGGAGGCCGTCCGCCAGACCTATCTCCACGAAAATCCCCACCCGGCCGGAGAACGGGACGCGCTCGACGCCGCCGATGACGGTTCCACCTACAGCCGCAACCACGCCCGTTATCACCCTTGGTTCCGCACGTATCGCCGCGAACTCGGGTACCAAGACATCTGCCTATTCGATGCGGACGGGAATCTCGTCTATTCGGTTGCCAAGGAAGAAGATTTCGCGACGGATTTCGTGAACGGGCCGTGGAAGGATACGGAGCTTGCCCAGGCCTTCGCGATCGCGCGGGACAATCCCGAAGTCGGTTTTCAGGCCTTTGTCGACTTCAAGGCCTACGAGCCGAGTCAGGGTGTACCAGCGAGTTTCATTACCACGCCGCTCTTTGACAAGAACGACAAATTCGCCGGTGTGCTCGGTTTTCGTATGCCAATTAAGAGCATGAACGCAGTCATGCAAAATACCGCCGGCATGGGCGAAACGGGCGAAGCTTACATCGTTGGTGATGATTACTCGATGCGGAGCGATCTGCGCTTCTCCAAAGAATCGACCATCCTGGCGCGCACGGTGCAAACGACCGTCACGGAGTCCGCGTTGAACGGAGAGACCGGCGTGACCGTCTCCGAGGGCGTATGGGGAAACGAAGTTATTGCCGCGTTTAGCCCCCTAGAGTTCCTGGGCACGCGTTGGGCATTGGTGGCGGAGGCCGAGTCCAGCGAGGTTCTCGCCGGTGTTCATTCCATGCGCAACAACTCGGCTCTGTTCGGGATTGTCCTGTTGGGAATGCTAATGGCAGCAGGGTTTGCGTTCGGCCAACGCATGGTGCGTCCCATCACGGATATGACGAAAGCGATGCGCGAGCTCGCTGGCGGTAACAATGAAGTCGATATTCCCGCACAAGATCGAAGCGACGAGATCGGAGAAATGGCGGCGGCTGTCCAGGTCTTCAAGGAAACGGACATAGCGGCCAAGAAAGCCTCGGCGGAACGGCGTGTGGCCCGAGAGAAGCGTGAAGCACGCCAGCAGGAAATCGTCGAACTTACCAAGCAATTTGACGGGACGGTGACCAAGATGATCGGACCGGTAGCGGATTCGGCACAGGAACTGAACAGTGCGGTCGAAACCATGACCGGAAATGCCGAAAGTGTGAAACAGCAGGCGGAATCGGTCGCACATTCGGCACTCGAAGCGTCGAATAACGTCAACGCGGTCGCCGCGGCCTCGGAGGAACTCTCGGCTTCAATTTCCGAAATCAGCCGCAATGTCGGAGAATCGGTCACCTTGGCGAACGGGGCAGTCGAGGAGGTTGACCGCACCACGTCCACCGTGAGTGGTTTGTCAGAGGCGTCAAAACGCATCGGCGATGTCGTCGATTTGATCAGCGATATCGCCAGCCAAACCAATTTATTGGCCCTTAACGCGACGATCGAAGCGGCCCGCGCTGGCGAGGCCGGTAAAGGATTCGCCGTCGTAGCATCAGAAGTAAAAAGCCTGGCTAACCAGACGGCGAAGGCAACGGACGACATTGCCTCACAGGTCGGCGCTATCCAGGAATCAAGCCAGGAAGCGGTGTCGGCGATCGATGGAATCGCCAAGACGATCACCACGATGAATGACATTTCCACCGCCATCGCGGCCGCGGTTCAGGAGCAAGGTGCCTCGACGGGCGAAATTAGCCGTAACGCGCAAGGGGCGGCGACCGGAACCGACGACGTCTCCGGAAATATCCGCGTGGTCAGCGAGGCAGCGACGACTTCGGGCGGAACTGCCAGTCAAGTGTTGGCAGCCGCGCGCAGCATCGCGCGTCAAGCGGATGATCTTCGCAGCGAGGTCGGCGCCTTCTTGTCGAGCGTGAAAGATTCATAAATCCATGCACGGCGACAGGTGCGCAATCCGGATTGTACTGACTGGAACGCGAGCCTCCAGGTGAATCAGTTTTCCGAAGAGCACGCGCGATACGTTTACTTGGACCTATTCTTTTTTCGCTGTTTTTCATCGATCTGTTCACCGGCGTGTTCGGTTTCGTAGGTTTATGCACCTGGTTGCTGCGTCAGTTTTTTCTCTCGTTTCAGTAAGCTATTGAATTGCTTGAAAGAAAGCGTTCAGCGAGTAAAGCGTCACAAGCCCGTTCCTATCCCGCTTCCGTCGATCGGCACGTAACCGGTGAGTCGGAAATTTTGTCACATCTCGCTTTGGACAAAACCGAGAAACCATTGATTCCAAGGTGGTGCGATCCCTAGGTGTCGGAAAAATTTACAGTTTACTTCTTACCGATGCATTCGGGCTATCTCCTTGATTCTTAATAATATTGTTTGTCACCCTACGGCGCGTAACGAGAACAAGTAGGCCGCAAATCACAAAATGGGTGTCGGTAATTTTTACAGATCAACAATTCAGCCTTTTTGGATTTTTTGCAAGTTATTGATTCTACAGAATTATTCGACTCTGGCATGGCGCTTGCTGAGTGGTACCTGCTATTTGTTTCTTATTAAACTTGGAGAAGCAGGTCGGTAACACTGGAAATTTGCGATCGCCGACCCCGATGAGGGGTTGAGGTGGGAGCAACGCATTTCGGTAACGTTGCCGGCCTGATCGGTAATTGAAGCACAATAAGGTTACATGTCTCAGAGAATATCGTTCAGCATATAGATTGCGGAAGAATTGGAGACACGAAATGATCGGTATTAACCCGACTTCCGCAACTCGGCACGCGTTTCGGCTAATGTGACGATTTTCCGGCCCGGAAAGTGGCGGATTTCCGGGCTTTGCTTCTCCAGAACGGCGTGTAGTGCCGACCTACCCCCT